>DASQNC010000025.1:300000-505092 GCA_035645145.1 Azospirillaceae bacterium
ACGACTACATGCGGCTGCTGTTCGCCCGTGTCGGCGTCCCCTATTCGCCGGCCACCGGCCTGCCCATCGAAAGCCAGACCTCGAGCCAGATGGTGGACCGCATCCTGGCCATGCCCGAGGGCACGCGGCTTTATCTGCTGGCGCCCATCGTCCGGGGCCGCAAGGGCGAGTACCGGAAGGAGTTGCAGGACCTGCGCAAGCGCGGGTTCCAGCGCGTCAAGATCGACGGCGAGATGCACGACATCGAGGACGCGCCGAACCTCAACAAAAAGCTGAAGCACGACATCGAGGTGGTGGTGGACCGCCTGGTGGTGCGCGAGGGGCTTGGCAACCGGGTTGCGGATTCCGTCGAGACGGCCCTCTCGCTCGCGGACGGCATCCTCTACGTCGAAAACGCCGACACCGGCGAACGGACCGTGTTCTCGGCCAAGTTCGCCTGCCCCGTCAGCGGTTTCACGATCGACGAGATCGAACCGCGGCTGTTCTCGTTCAACAGTCCGCACGGCGCCTGCCCGGCCTGCGACGGGCTCGGTTCCAAGCTGTACATGGACCCGGTTCTGGTGGTGCCGGACGAGGGGCGGAGCCTGCGCGACGGCGCGGTCGCCCCCTGGTCGAACAGCACCTCGCCGTACTATGGCCAGACCCTCGAAAGCCTGGCCCGGCATTTCAAGGTGTCCGTCGACACGCCCTGGCGCGACCTGCCCGAGGACGTGCGCAAGGCCGTGCTGTTCGGCACCGGCTCGATCCCCGTCACGATGCGCTACGACGACGGGCTGCGCGCCTACGAAACCTCCAAGCCGTTCGAAGGCGTGGTCAACAACCTGGACCGGCGCTGGCGGGAAACCGAAAGCGCCTGGATGAAGGAGGAGCTGGCCCGGTACCAGTCCAGCCAGCCCTGCGAGGCCTGCGGCGGTGCGCGCCTGAAGCCCGAGGCGTTGGCCGTCAAGGTGAACGGCCTCGACATTTCCGCGGTCTCGCGCATGTCGATCGCCAAGGCCGGCGCTTGGTTCGAGGGGCTCGCGGCGCACCTGACGCCCAAGCAGCAGGAAATCGCCGCCCGGATCCTGAAGGAGATCAAGGAGCGGCTCGGCTTCCTCAACAATGTCGGCCTCGACTACCTGACGCTCGACCGGGCGTCGGGGACACTGTCGGGCGGCGAAAGCCAGCGCATCCGGCTCGCTTCGCAGATCGGCAGCGGCCTGACCGGCGTGCTCTATGTGCTGGACGAGCCGTCCATCGGCCTCCACCAGCGCGACAACGACCGGCTGCTGGAAACGCTGAAGCGCCTGCGCGACCTTGGCAACACCGTCCTGGTGGTCGAGCATGACGAGGACGCCATCCGCCATGCCGACTACCTGATCGACATGGGGCCGGGTGCCGGCGTGCACGGCGGCACCGTCGTGGCCCAGGGCACGCCGGCCGAGGTGCAGCGCAGCGAACAGTCGATCACGGCCGCCTACCTGTCGGGCCGCCGCCGCATCGAGGTGCCGGAGACGCGCCGGAAAGGCCGCAAGGACGAGTGCCTGCGCCTGGTCGGGGCCCGGTCCAACAACCTGAAGAACGTTTCGGTCGACATCCCGATCGGCACCTTCACCTGCGTCACCGGCGTGTCGGGCGGCGGGAAGTCGACGCTGGTGGTCGAAACGCTCTACAAGGCGCTGGCCCGGCGCCTGATGGGCGCGCGCGAGCACCCGGGCGAGCACGACGACCTCCTGGGCCTGGAATACCTGGACAAGGTCATCGACATCGACCAGTCCCCCATCGGCCGCACGCCGCGCTCGAATCCGGCCACATACACCGGTGCGTTCACGCCGATCCGCGACTGGTTCGCCGGCCTGCCCGAGGCCAAGGCCCGCGGCTACGGCCCCGGCCGATTCAGCTTCAACGTGAAGGGCGGCCGCTGCGAGGCCTGCCAGGGCGACGGCGTGCTGAAGATCGAGATGCACTTCCTGCCCGACGTCTTCGTCACCTGCGACGTCTGCCACGGTAAGCGCTACAACCGGGAGACCCTGGAAGTCACGTTCAAGGACAAGAGCATCGCCGACGTCCTTGATATGACGGTCGAGGACGGGGTCGAGTTCTTCAAGGCGGTTCCGGCGATCCGGGACAAGATGTTGACGCTGCAGAAGGTCGGGCTGGGCTATGTGAAGATCGGCCAGCCGGCAACGACCTTGTCGGGCGGCGAGGCGCAGCGCGTGAAGTTGGCCAAGGAACTGTCCCGCCGCGCCACGGGCCGGACCCTCTACATCCTGGACGAGCCGACCACCGGGCTCCACTTCGAGGACGTGCGCAAGCTGCTGGAGGTGCTGCACGCCTTGGTCGACCAGGGGAACACCATCGTCGTGATCGAGCACAACCTGGAGGTCATCAAGACCGCCGACTGGATCATCGACCTGGGTCCCGAAGGCGGGGACGGTGGCGGCGAGATCGTCGCGGCCGGAACACCGGAGGAGGTGGCCCGCGCACCGCGCAGCTACACCGGCCGCTATCTGGCGCCCTACCTGGACCTGCCGGCCGCCAAGCGCAAACGGGCCTGAACGCCCTCCATCCTGCGCGAGGGTGTGCGCGGTGGCTGTGTGATCCACGCACCGACGCCGTCGGCGCACCTCCAGGCACTCAGGACGTGGCTTGCCGCGATCGAAGGTGCCGCCGCCTTGCCCCCGGACGATGCGTCTGCCACATGAGGGGGCGTTGATGTCCGGGGAATGTGTTTGAGGCCATGAATCCGATCCATGTCGTTGGCGGCGGGCTTGCCGGAAGCGAGGCTGCCTGGCAGATCGCCGAGGCGGGCGTGCCGGTCGTCCTGCACGAGATGCGCCCCGTGCGCTCGACCGATGCCCACAAGACCGACGGGCTTGCGGAGCTGGTCTGCTCGAACTCCTTCCGGTCCGACGATTGGCAGTACAACGCCGTCGGCCTGCTGCACGAGGAGATGCGGCGCTGCGGGTCGCTGGTCCTGCGCTGCGGCGATGCCCACAAGCTGCCCGCCGGCGGGGCGCTGGCGGTGGACCGGGACGCGTTCTCCGCCGCCGTGACCGCCGCCATCGCGGCGCACCCCCTGATCACCCTCGAGCGGGGCGAGGTCGCCGGCCTTCCGCCTGCGGACTGGGACAGCGTCGTGGTGGCCACCGGCCCCCTCACCTCCCCGGCCCTGGCCGAAGCGATTCAATCCCTTACGGGTGAAAGCTCGCTCGCCTTCTTCGACGCCATCGCGCCGATCGTCTATCGGGAGAGCGTGGACCTGTCGAAGGCCTGGTTCCAGTCCCGGTACGACAAGCCGGGCCCTGGCGGCACCGGAAAGGACTACATCAACTGCCCGTTGGAGAAGGATGAGTACGAGGCCTTCATCAACGAGTTGCTGACGGCGCCGAAGACCGAGTTCAAGGAGTGGGAGGCGAACACCCCGTACTTCGAGGGCTGCCTGCCCATCGAGGTGATGGCCTCGCGCGGTGTGGACACCCTGCGCTACGGCCCCATGAAGCCGGTGGGTCTGACCAATCCGCACACCGGCCGCCGGCCGTACGCCGTGGTGCAGCTTCGCCAGGACAATGCCCTGGGCACGCTGTACAACCTGGTCGGGTTCCAGACCAAGTTGAAGTACGCGGAGCAAACCCGTGTTTTCCGGATGATTCCGGGCCTGCAGAACGCCGAGTTCGCGCGCCTGGGCGGATTGCACCGGAACACCTTCCTGAACAGCCCGCGCCTGCTGGACGGAACGCTGCGGCTGAAGGCGCAGCCCCGCCTGCGCTTCGCCGGCCAGATCACGGGCTGCGAAGGCTATGTGGAAAGCGCGGCCGTGGGCCTGATGGCCGGCCGGTTCGCGGCGGCCGAACGGCTGGGACAGACGCCATCGGTGCCGCCGGCAACCACGGCGTTCGGCGCCCTTCTGGGCCATATCACCGGCGGTGCGGACGCCGAGACGTTCCAGCCGATGAACGTGAACTTCGGCCTGTTCCCCCCGCCGGAAAAGGATGCGCGCGGCCGGGAGCCGAAGGGCAAGGACCGCAAGCTCGCCCAATCCACCCGCGCGCTGGCGGACCTCGACCGCTGGCTGGACCGGACGCCGACGGAAGCCGCGGCGGACTAGGCGGGACCAAGCCGGCATCCATGGAAGGATGAGGAAAACGCTGTAACGGCTGGTTCTTCGGACATATTTCCGAGGTCCAGCCGTTCCTCTCCATCCATCCCGACCGACGCGGGGAACCGCCGAATTCGTCCGGCTTTCATTACAGCCGCACGCCGGAACGCAACGGCCCTATCAGGGTTCCCCCTTGCCGGGCCGGCATTCCACCGCACCGGCGCCCGGCCCAGGGAACCGACATGACAAACGTTCAGCGCCGGACCCCGAACACTGTCGCGCCGCCGGTCAGCAGTGTTGGTGCGATCCGGTGCGGATGTCCTGCATCTCGCCGGACAAGTGGGCGCCTTCCACCCGATCTGCCGACGCAAGCCGATCACGCGTTCCGGAACATTGTCGAGGTGCTCCGGGCCGCGGGCATGGACCCGTCCCGCTTGGTGAAGGCAACCATTCTGCTTGTTGCGGGCCAACCTTTGGGACCGGTGCGCGAGGCCCGCCAAAAGCATCTCGGCGATGTGCGCCCCGCCTCCACGCTCTTTTATGTGCCGCAGCTTGTTGGCCCGGAATACCTGATCGAGGTGGAGGCCATTGCCGCGCGTTAGCCGGCGGTGTAGCCGCCGTCGATCACCAGTTCCGTGCCCGTGACGTATGCGGCCGCGTCGGAGGCGAGATAGGCAATGGCCTCGGCCACCTCGTCCGCTTTGGCGAAACGCCGGAGCGGGGTTTGGGCGGACAGGGCGGCATAGGCCGCCGCCTCGCCTTCGCGGTTCCGCAGGTCGCGGAAGAACGGCATCTCCTCCCACATCGGTGTCTCGACGCCGGACGGCACGACGGCGTTGACCCGCGCCCTGTCCGGCGCCCCTTCCAGCGCGGCAACGCGGACAAGCTGCCCCAGCGCCGCCTTGCTGGCACCGTAGGCGGCGGTGTTCGGCACCGCCTTGAGCCCCGACGCGGACGAGACCACCACCACCGCCCCGCCACGACCGTGTTCGCGCATCGCGCGAAGGCCGGCCCGGACGGCCAGGAAAGCCCCGTCCAGGTTCACGGCCATGACCCGTCGCCAATCCGAAAGCCCGAGGTCGACCAAGGGGGCGGCGTGGGCGATACCGGCCGCGGCCACCACGATGTCCGGGCCGCCCAGACCGTCCACCACATCCAGCGCCCGCGACCAGGACCCTTCATCCGTGACGTCGAGCGTCAGCGCCTGGGCCGCCGGCCCGATCGCCGTAGCCGCTTCGGCGGCGGCTTCGGCGTGGCGATCCGCGACCAGAACGCGGGCCCCCTCATTCGCCAAAAGGCGGGCCACAGCGCGGCCGATGCCGCCAGCCCCGCCCGCGATCAGCGCGACACGTCCCGAAAAGCGGTGAGCCATAGGCCCTCCGGTCCATCCACCTTGGAGCGTCACCACCGTCCGCGCGCAGCCGCCCACGCAAGGCGGAGCTGACGGAACGGGTTCTGCATCTGCACACGGGGGGCGAACACGTCGAATCCGGCCCGCTCGATCACACCCAGGTAAAGGTCGGCCAGGACGGCCGGCAGCAGCGCCGCACGGGCGGCCGGCGGCACTTCGCGCCGCAAGGCGCGGGCGGCGTCCAGGTGCCGGCGAGCCTCCGCCACAACCATCCGGACCACATTGGAAAGCGACGGCGGTGGCTTAAGATCGAACAGGGACTGCTGCCCGATCCCCTCGGCCGCCAGCAGATCGGCGGGAAGGAACAGGCGGCGGTCCCTCGCGTGGAAGGGCACCGCCCGGAGAATCCCGGCAAGGGCATAGGCGGTGCCGACCCGCCTCGCCGCCTCGGTCACCGCCGGGCTGCGTGCGCCTAGAATTTCCGCCGACAGTTGGATCGGCGAGGCGCCGGTGACCTCCGCGTAGTTCACCAGGCACACGAGGTTCGCAGGCGGTTCATCCGACAGATCCTCCTCCCGCACGTCGATCAACCGGTCGAACAAGGACTTGGACAGATCGTGCGCCCGGATCGCGGGAGCGAGTTCGGACAGGACGGCGTGTTGCCGGACCTCGCCCGCATACAGCGCATCCACGGCTTCGCGCCACCATTGCAGGCGGATCAGGCCCAGGGTCGGCTCGCTGACCACCTCGCGTGTCTTCGCCACCTCCAGGTTGAAGGCGTAGACGGCCCACAGCTCCGCCCGCCGCGCAGGCGGTGCGAAGAGGCTAATCAGAAAGCGGTCCGCATCGAACTTTCGGACCTCCTCCCCGCAATACGTAAGGTCAGCGGCACGCTGGGCCATTGGACGGGTTCTATCCGCAGGGTTTCCGGAGCGGGTGAAGGTCCTTTATAGTAGCCGGGCTCGCCTAGGAAACCATGTTCCTCGACAGCCAGCCTCCAGCATGAGCGGGCCCCGCACGATGGCCGAGTTCCGCAGCATCGCCTCCGCCACCGGGTCCGGCACCGGCGCCAAGCCGCTGCCCATCACGCTCCGGCCCGGCGAGCCCCCGGCCCGCACCCAACGGGCCCGAAGCCGTCTCCTGGTGCGGCCACGCCTGCTGCGGCGGGATCTACGGCCGCATATCCAGGCGCTCGAAGGCTTCATGCGCTTGGCCGAAGGCATCGCCGACGACCCGCTGATGGAATCCGAGACCAAGCTCCATCACCTGGATGCGCTGGAGCGCGCCTTGACCGAGGGCAAGGCGCGTCGCGGGTACCTGAAGCCCGGTCTCGACCTTCGCGACAGCCTCCAGGCAAGCGGGGTCAGCGACCGTCATGCCCGTCAGATCCTGCAGGCGTTCCGCAAGGATGCGGCCGGGCAAACCTGCCGGACGTGGAGCGACCTGCTGCTCTACTGCCGATACGCCGCCGCCCCGGTCGGGCGGTACATGCTGGAACTGCACCGGGAAAAGGCGGCCGACGCGACCGCCGCATCGGATGCCCTGTGCGCAGCCGTCCAGATCCTAGCGAGCCTGCAGGACTGCCGGTCCGATTGGGTGGACCTCGGCCGCAGCTATGTACCGTTGCAATGGTTCGACGAGGCCGGAATCAGTGCGGAGCGGCTGGTCGAGACCGCATCCGACAGCAGTCTCAGGGGCGTGTTCGACCGTTTGCTGCGCCAGGTCGACGGCCTGCTCGCCCGTTCCGCCTCGCTGCCCGAGCTCATGTCCGATCGGCCCCTGCGGATGGAGACGGCGACCGCGCACGCCCTGGCCGTCGCGTTGCGCAAGCGTCTGGCGGTTGCGGACCCGCTGGCCCGCAGGGTCACGGTGCCGTTCGGGGCCCGCCTGACGGCAAGGGCCATCGGTATAATCCAAGGGTATGGACGGCATTGATCGGTCGCGCCACGTGCGACACGTCTTCACAGCCTCATTTCTTCGGCCTATGTGAACGGCGTGGCCTGACCAACAACCAACGCCAGAGGAAACCATGGCCTTCGAGCTTCCGCCGCTGCCCTATGCCCACGACGCGCTGGGACCCTACATGTCCAGGGAAACGCTCGAGTTCCACCACGACAAGCACCACCAGACCTATGTCACGGCGCTGAACAACCTCATCAAGGACACCCCGATGGCCGGGATGAGCCTCGAGGAAGTGTGCAAGGCGTCGTACGGGGATCCGTCCAAGCAGGCCATCTTCAACAACGCCGGCCAGCACTGGAACCACACCCTGTTCTGGCCGTCGATGAAGAAGAACGGCGGCGGCGCCATGCCGTCGGAGTTGGAAAACCGGATCAAGAGCGACTTCGGATCGGTCGACGCGTTCAAGGAGGCCTTCACCCAGGCCGGCCTGACGCAGTTCGGCAGCGGCTGGGCCTGGCTGGTCGTCGACAACGGCAAGCTCACCTGCGCGAAGACGCCGAACGGCGAAAACCCGATGGTTCAGGGCAAGCACGTCCTGCTCGGATGCGATGTGTGGGAGCACTCCTACTACATCGACTACCGCAACCGCCGGGCGGACTACCTGAAGGCCTTCCTCGACAATCTGGTGAACTGGGAATTCGTGGCCCAGCGCCTGGCCGCCGCCAAGTAAGGCCGGCTGCTGCCCGTCCAGGACAACAAGAGGGGCCCTTCGGGGCCCCTTTCACTTGCAGCCACCGGCTTGCCGTCGGCCGGGGGCAACCGTCCGGAACGCTTAGGTCGGGAAAAGGGCGGCCGCGACCTTCCGACCCTCGGACAACAGGACATTGTACGTCCGGCAGGCGGCTCCCGTGTCCATCACGTCAACCACGATGCCCCCGTCGCGAAGGGTTTGACGCAGGACCCGCGGCAGCAACTGCATTCGCGGGCCACTGCCCAGCAACAGAACCTCCACCTCGTCCTTCCGGTCCAGGACCGGCCCGAAGTGGTCGGCCGCGAGCTGGGCGAAAGCGGCGGGTGCGGCCCAGGCCATCACATCGCCGGGAAACACGATCATGGCGTGCCGGTAGACCGTTCCCGACACCCGGAACAGGCCGGGGCCGTAGCTGTCGATGACCTTGCGGTCGGCCGGAATGATGGGTGTGACGTCCATGTGCGTCTCCCTCCCGAATTGGCGGCTCCGAGGACGGCTTCAAAATGCCCCCCGCCCCCGGGTGCGCCCCCCTCAGATGGGGATTGCCTTCGGCCGGGTCCGCCGCAGCCAGAAGACGATGAAGAGGCGCGTGACCATGATGGCCGTAAACATGGACGCCAGAATTCCGATCCCCAGAGTCACGGCGAAGCCGCGCACCGGCCCGGTGCCGAACGCATAGAGCAGCAGGCACGCGATCAGACCGGTGAGGTTGGAGTCGAAGATCGCACTCATCGCGCGGCTGAAGCCGGCATCCAGGGCGGACATCACCGATCGCCCGGCCCGCGTCTCCTCGCGGATGCGCTCGTAGATGAGGACGTTGGCATCAACCGCCATGCCGATGGACAGCACGATGCCCGCGATGCCCGGCAGGGTCAGGGTCGCCTGCAACAAGGACATGGCGGCGAAGATGAAGGCCATGTTGATGAACAGGGCGACGACGGCGAACACCCCGAACAGGCCGTAGATGGCCACCATCATCACCACGACCAGACCGAGGCCCGCGATCGACGCGATCTCGCCCGCAACGATGCTGTCCGCGCCCAGGCCCGGTCCGACGGTCCGCTCCTCGAGCACCGTCAACGGTGCCGGCAGGGCACCCGCGCGCAGGAGCAGGGCCAGCTCGTTGGCCGACTGGACCGTGAAGCTGCCGGAAATGATGCCCGATCCGCCCAGGATCGGCTCGCGGATCACGGGTGCGCTGATCACCCGGTTGTCGAGGACGATGGCGAACGGCCGGCCCACATTGTCGCGCGTGGCATCGGCGAAGCGCCGCGCGCCCTGGGTGTCGAACCGGAAGCTCACCACCGGTTGGCCGTCCTGGAAGGTCGGCTGCGCGTCCACCAGGGTGCTGCCGTCGACCATGATCCGGCGCTGCACGGCAATCGGGCCGCTGCGGTCGGCCTGCTGCAGCAGTTCCGACCCGGGCGGCACCCGGCCGGCCGCAGCATCGGCAGCCGACACGTTCAGGTCCACCAGACGGAAGGTCAGCTTGGCCGTCTGGCCCAAAAGCCGCTTCACGCGCTCGGGATCGTCCAGACCCGGCAGCTGCAACAGGATGCGGTTTTCACCCTGCCGCTGGATCGTGGGCTCGCGTGTCCCGGTCTCGTCCACGCGGCGGCGGACGATCTCGATGGATTGGTCGACCGCTTGGCTGCGGCGCTGGGCAGCGGCGGCCTCGGTCAGGGAAACCGCGATCCGGCCGCCCTCGGCATTGGCGCGCAACTCGCTGTCCAGGTTGCGGACGGTCTGGAGCACCTGCTCCACCTGCGCGGGATCGCGCAGGGCGAAGCGGACGTTGCCCCCTTCGACCCGCAGATCAGTGTAGCCGATGTTCGCCTGGCGCAGCGCACCACGGACGCTGTCCTGCAACGCAACCAACCGTTCCTGGATCAGGACGTCGGTCTGCACTTCCAGCAGCAGGTGGGATCCGCCCTGGAGATCGAGCCCGAGGCTGACGGTCCGTCCGGGAAGCCAGGACGGCAGCTGTTGAAGCGCGGCGCGCGTGTCGCGCCCCAACAGGTTCGGCAGCGCATACAGAATCCCCAGCAGGGAGACTGCAATGACGAGGATGGTCTTCCAGCGCGGATACTGAAGCATGGAGGAGGCGCCGTCTTTACTGCTGCTTGCCGCGGCCGAAGACCTTGATCAGGCCCGAACCGACTTTGGAAGCCGGGGGCGCGGCGGGCGTCGGCGCGGCGGGTTCCGCCGCGGCATCGTCGCCCTTGCCGCCACCCTTGGCGGGCTCGGTCTTCGCCAGGACGGCCGAGATGGTCGGCTTCAGAATGCGCACGCGCACGCCTTCGGCGATCTCCACGGTCACCTCGTCGTCGGCACCGACCTTCACGACGGAGCCGACGATGCCGCCGCCCGTCACCACGCGGTCGCCCCGCCGCAGTGCTTCCAGCATTGCCTTGTGCTCGCGCATCTTCTTCTGCTGCGGCCGCAGCAGAAGGAAATAGAAGACGACGAAGATCAGGAGCAGCGGCAGGAACTGCATGATCTCGACGCCCCCGGGGGCGGCACCGGCGGCCTGTGCATAGGCGGTGGATACCAACATTCTCGTCTCCAATGCGTGCGAACCCCGGCCTGGATATGGGGTCTGACGCTTGTCTCAAGGCGGGCGGACTATAGCCATCCGGGCCCCGCTTGCAAATGCAACGCGACGGCCCGCCCCATCCAGGCCGCGGTTGCCGGAGGCGCGGCCTGTGGCTACGGTCGCCGGACAACGCCGACGAAACCCGCCCAAAGTGCATCAACAGATGACCGACGGTTCCAACACCGACCTGACGGTTCTTCTCTCCCGCATCGCCGACGCGCTGGAGAGGATCGCCCCGCCCGCGCCGCGTCCGCCGACCCTCGAAGGGGCCGACGCGTTCGTCTGGCATTCGAACCCCGACCGTCTGGATTCGGTGGCCAGGGTGAACCGCGTCGAACTTGGGCTATTGCAGGGGGTCGAGCGGCAGCGGGATACCCTGCTGGAGAACACGCGCCGCTTTGCCGCCGGCCTGCCTGCCAACAACGCGCTCCTTTGGGGTGCCCGTGGCATGGGCAAGAGTTCGCTGGTCAAGGCCGTGCATGCGCAGGTCTGCGAGGAACGCCCGGGATCCCTCGCCCTGGTCGAGATCGCGCGCGAGGACATTCCCGCGCTGCCCCGCCTTCTGGGCCATCTGCGCGCGCAACCGCGGCGCTGTGTCCTGTTCTGCGACGACCTGTCCTTCGCCGGCGAGGATGCGACCTACAAATCGTTGAAGGCCGTCCTGGACGGTGGCGTCGAGGGGCGGCCGGAGAACGTCGTCTTCTACGCCACCTCCAACCGCCGGCATCTGATGCCGCGCGAGATGATCGAGAACGAACGCTCGACGGCGATCAACCCGGCCGAGGCGATCGAGGAAAAGGTCAGCCTGTCCGACCGCTTCGGGTTGTGGCTGGGCTTCCACAACTGCGACCAGGACACCTTCTTCGCGATGGTCGAGGGCTATGCCGCGCGTTTCGGCCTGGACCTGCCGCCCGAGGAACTGCACGCGCAGGCGGTGGAATGGTCGGTGACCCGCGGCAGCCGATCGGGACGCGTTGCCTGGCAATTCATCCACGACCTGGCCGGGCGGCTGGGCAAGCGGCTGGCGTAGGGATCGGATCATCCCCCGCCGGGAAGCCGGTGCCGGACGGTCAGCTTGCCCGCTGACCGTCCATGTGCTCCATCGGATTGACCGCCCGGCTGCCGCGCCGGACCTCGAAGTGCAACTGGGGAGAGGTCACCCCGCCCGACTGTCCGACCGTTCCGATGGCCTGCCCCCGCGTGACGCGCTGGTTGCGCTCGACCTTGATCTCGTCCAGGTGGGCATAGGCCGTCATCCAGCCGTCGGCGTGGCGGATCAGCACCAGGTTTCCGAACCCGCGCAGCTCGTTGCCGGCGTAGGCCACGACGCCGTTGTCCGCGGCGGCGACCGACGCGCCCGCGGGTGCCGCGATGTTGATGCCGTCGTTGTGCAGCCCGTCCGGCTTCGGGCCGTAGTCCGAAAGGATCTGGCCGCGCAACGGCCAGGCGAACCGCGTCCCGGCCCGTGCGGGTGCCGCGGGTGCCGCTGAAGCCGCGGTGTCCTGCCTGCCTCGTGTCGGCGGCTCGGACGACGGTGCCGCCTGCGGCACGCGGGCCGGCGGGTTGCTCTGCGCTGGCGCGGCCGCCGTCTCACGCGTGGGCGGCCTGGACGGCGTCGGTGGAGCGGCGAACGGCGAAGAGGTCGGCTGGGAAGACGCCTGGGGGGCGGGAGCCGGGGCCGTGGGCGCCGGAGTGGCGGGAACGGTCTCCACCCGGCTTGCCGAGGCGCGCGGCGGGGTGGACTGTGCGGGTGCCGAAGCCGCGCCCGAGGAGGGCACCACCTCGACCCGCGAGCGGGCGGCGCTGCGGGGCGTGACACCACCGTCGGCCGGTGCCGAGGTGTCGGCGGACTGCACCTCCGGCCGGCTCCCCGACGGGATGCGCAGCACCTGTCCGGCACTCAGCCGGTAGGGCGCATCCAGGTTGTTGTAGCGCGCAAGCTCGGTGGTGCCGACGCCGAACTGGCGCGACAGGCCATAGAGCGTATCACCGCGCTGGACCGTGTACTGCTCGGGCGCGGGGATCACCAGACGCAGCCCTTCGCGCAATTCGTAGGGCGGCTGCAGGTTGTTGGCGTCGATGAAATCCCGGACGGAAACGCCGTTCGTCCGCGCCAGCTCGTAGACGGTGTCGCCGGCACGGGCGGTGACCGATCGGCCGCGGACCGGTGTGTTCGCGTCCACCACGGTGACGGGTGCCGGCGTCTGGCGAGTGCCGCAGGCGGCCAGGAACACCGCCAGGACGAGCGGCAGGAAACGGAGTCGGGTCAAGGCTGCTTTCGCTCTGCTGCATCGGGCAGGTCTGGGAGGAGCGGAACAAAGCGGACGGGCCACAGATCCTCCCGCGCCAAGCCATCCTCGGTGCGCCGGAACCGCACGACCCGCTGGTCGCGCCGGTCCACCGCCAACGGAATGACCAGGAGACCACCAATGGAGAGCTGGTCCGTCAAGTCCTTCGGCGGCTCGGTGCCCGCCGCCGCGGTGACAATGATGCGGTCGAAGGGGGCTTGCTCCGGCCACCCCCGGATTCCGTCGCCCCATTTGCTGGTGACGTTGTGGATCCGCAGGCTCTTCAGGCGCTGTTCCGCCTCCACCAGCAGCGGCCGGTGCCGCTCGATCGTGTAGACTCGGCGCGCCAGCTTGGCCAGGACCGCCGTCTGGTAGCCGGATCCCGTCCCGATCTCCAGGACCTTCATCCGGTCCTGCACCTCCAGCGCCTGCGTCATCAGCGCCACGATCAGCGGCTGGCTGATGGTCTGCCCCAACCCGATGGGCAGGGCCATGTCCTCGTAAGCCTGGTCGTGGAAGGTCGGCGGCAGGAACGCCTCGCGCGGGATGCGCTCCAACGCCGACAGCACCGCAGTGTCGACCACCCCCGACCGGCGGAGGTGCATGATCAAACGGATTTTGCGTGCCTCGATCGTCACGCCACCAGCCCGCGGGCAAAGGCATGCGCCATGGCCGGCACGCTGGGCGCATGGGTGTGGTCGAGGTGCAGCGGCGTGACCGCGATGCCGCCGTCGGCCACCACCTGCAGATCGGTGCCTGCCGGCATCGGGGCGCCCGTGTCCTCGCGCGCGCCGATCCAGAAATAGCGGCGGCCCCGCGGATCGACCCGCTCGTCCAACTGGTCCTGCAAGGAATGGCGCCCCTGTGGGACGACATGCACGCCGGTCACCTCGGCCGGTGTTCGCGCGGGAAAATTGACGTTCACCAGAACGCCGTCCGGCCACCCTGTCGCCCAGGCCGTCCGGATGACATCGGGCCCGTACCGTTCGACCGTGTCCCAGGCCGGCGGCACATCGGCCCGCAGGTCGAGGCTGAGCGCCATGGCGGGCACGCCGAGCAGCGTCGCCTCGATCGCGGCCGCGACCGTTCCGGAGTAGCTCACATCCTGCGCCAGGTTGGAGCCGTGGTTGACCCCCGACAACAGAAGGGCGGGCCGGCGGTCGCGCATCACGTGGCGGATGCCCAGGAGGGCGCAGTCCGTCGGCGTGCCGTCGACCGTGAAGCGGCGTTCGCCCACTTGGCGCAGCCGCAGCGGACGGTGGATGGTGAGCGAGTGGCTGGCCGCCGACTGCTCGGTCTCGGGCGCCACGACCCACACTTCCCCACCCAGGGCGAGGGCGATGCGTTCGAGCACCGCCAGCCCCTGCGAATGGATGCCGTCGTCATTGGCCAGGAGGATCGGCGCCCCACGAAGATCCGGGCGTTCAGCCATCGCGCGAAATCCGTTCGATACCGCCCATGTAGGGCTTGAGCGCATCCGGGACGGCAATCGAGCCGTCGGGCTGCTGGTAATTTTCCATGACCGCGATAAGGCAGCGACCCACCGCCACGCCCGACCCGTTGAGGGTGTGCACGAAACGCGGCGGTTCCTTCGCCCCGCGGGGACGGCAACGGGCGTTCATGCGCCGCGCCTGGAAATCCCCGCAGTTGGAGCAGCTGGAAATCTCCCGATATGCCTTCTGCCCGGGCAGCCACACCTCGAGGTCGTAGGTCTTGCGCGATGCGAAGCCCATGTCGCCCGTGCACAGCAGCATGGTGCGGAACGGCAATTCCAGGCGCTTCAGCACCTCTTCGGCGCAACCGACCATGCGCTCGTGCTCCTCGGCCGAGCGTTCGGGCGCGCAGATCGAGACCAGCTCGATCTTGTGGAACTGGTGCTGGCGCAACATGCCACGGGTGTCGCGCCCGGCCGATCCCGCCTCGGACCGGAAGCAGGGCGTGAACGCGGTGAACCGCAGTGGCAGATCCTCGACGTCGAGGATCCCCTCCGCCACCAGATTGGTCAGGGGCACCTCGGCCGTCGGGATCAGCCAGTGGCCGGTGTTCGTCTGGAACATGTCCTCGGCGAACTTGGGCAGTTGGCCCACCCCGTAGACGGCCGGATCACGCACCATGTAGGGCGGGCTGATCTCGGCGTAGCCATGCTCGGTGGTGTGGAGGTCCAGCATGAACTGGGCGAGGGCACGTTCCAGACGCGCCAAGCCGTTGCGCAGCACCGTGAAGCGCGATCCGGACAGCTTGGCGGCCGCCTCGAAGTCCATCAAGCCCAAGGCTTCGCCCAGCTCGAAGTGCTCCTTGGCCTGACCGGGCAGGCGCGGCTCGCCGAACCGGCGGACTTCGACGTTGCCGGTCTCGTCGGGCCCCTCGGGCACATCGTCCTGCGGCAGATTGGGAATTCCAGCCAGGAGGCCGCTCAACTCCGCCTCGACGGCCGTCGCCTGCGACTCGCCTTCGGCGATGCGGTCCTTGAGTGCCGCCACTTCGGCCATCAACGGCCCGGCATCGGCGCCGGTGCGCTTGGCTTGGCCGATTTCCTTGGACAGCTCGTTGCGGCGCGACTGCGCATCCTGGACCGCGGTCAGCAACGCGCGGCGCTTGGCGTCCAATTCGAGGATCTGTGGCGAGGCCGGCGCAAGGCCACGGCGCCCGAGGGCGCGGTCGAACGCATCGGGGGTCTCGCGGATGGCGCGGAGGTCGTGCATGGGGGTGAAAGCGTTACGATGGAGGGCGGCCTGTGGTTATACGGCGCCCCAACGCCTCCGGTCTACTGCGGTGCGGGCCGGCGCTCAGATATCGCCGTCCGCCTCCTCGGCCGCATTGCGCGCCTTCTCGATCCGGCGCGCGACGAGGATCGAAACCTCGTAGAGCAGCAGGAGCGGTATGGCGAGGCCGACCTGGCTGATGACGTCCGGCGGCGTCAGGACGGCGGCGACCACGAACACCAGCACGATGGCATAGCGCCGCTTGGCCGCCAGCGCATCCGCCGACACGATGCCGGCCCGCGCCAGGAGCGTGAGCAGCACGGGCAACTGGAACGCCACGCCGAAGGCGAAGATCAGCGCCATGGTCAGCGACAGGTATTCCGCCACCCGGGTTTCGGCGACGATCGCCATCGCGCCCGTCCCTTGCGTCTCGAAGCTCAGGAAGAAGGTGAGCGCGAGTGGCATGATGAAGAAATAGACCAACGCCGCGCCGAGCATGAACAGCACCGGCGTGGCGGCCAGGAACGGCAGGAAGGCCTTACGCTCATGCCGGTACAGGCCGGGTGCCACGAACTTCCAAAGCTGGTTGGCGACGATCGGGAACGACACCAGCGCCCCCGCCCAGAACGACACCTTCACATAGGTGAAGAACGCCTCCTGCGGGGCGGTGAAGATCACCCGCCGGGTGTCCGGGTCGATGCCCAGGTTGGTGTAGGCGACCTGCAACGGGACCAGCAGGACCTCGTAGATCTGACGCGAAAACGCGTAGCAGAGCAGGAACGAGCCGAACAACGCGGCCGCCGAATACATGAGGCGGTTGCGCAGCTCGATCAGATGATCGAGCAGCGGCATCCTGGCGTCGTCGAGTTCGTCGTGTTCCTGGTCCAAATGCGCGGTCATGGCGTCAGGCCCCACCCGGCTTGCCGGCGACATCGGGCAGGGCCGGGCCCGCCGCGTCCTCAAGACCCCGAACCGCCGGCTCCCCGACGGCCAAGGCGGTCGGAATGGAGGCGGGAGCGGATGCCACCACGGGGCCCGGTGCCGCAACGGACGGCTTCGGCATGGCCTCCGACCCGGTCAGGGACGGTGGGGTAAACGCATCGCGAATTGATCCGGTCGGATCGACGGTGTTTTCAATGTGCCGGCGAATGTTCACCGCGTCGGCGGCTTCGGTGGCCTTCTTGCGGATTTCCTCAAGCTCGGCTTCCCGGATCATGTCGTCGACATGGCCCTGGAACTCACGGGCCAGCATCCGGGCCTTGCCGACCCAACGGCCGACCGTGCGCAGTGCGAACGGCAGATCCTTGGGCCCGATGACGAAAAGCGCCACCACCCCGATGACCAGCAGCTCATTCCAGCCGATGTCGAACATGCCGCGGGATCACGGTTTCCTGGAAACACGGGCGGTCGCGACAAAGCCGCATCCGCCCATTGGAACGATCAGCTTGGCGTGATCAGCCGCGGGCGGTCTCGGCCGGGCGCGAAGCGGTGGTCGCGGATGCCGAGGCATCGGTCGTCGCAACCGCCGGTCCCGGGTTCGCGGGCGATGCCGCCTCGTGCACGACCTGGCGGGGAGTCTCCGCCTGCGCGGCGTCCTCGTCCTTCAGGCCCGCCTTGAAGTTCTTGATACCCTTGGCAAGGTCGCCGGCGACCTTGGGCAGCTTTCCAGCGCCGAAGACCAGCAGGACAATCACCAGGACGACCAGCCAATGCCAGATGCTCGTCAGACCCATGGCCCTATTCCCTCCCAGACCGCCACTCGACCGGCGGCGCACTATTGCAGAACACCCCTGCCCCCGCAATGCCGGGCGGGCGGAGCCTTCGAGTCATTCAATTGGTGGTGCCGACGCCGAAAACAAAGGCGTGGCGCTGATCCAGCTCGACCGCCACGTGGCTCTGCTCCGGCGGAAGATAGAGGCCGGGAACCCTGGCATGCAGGTGAATGGACCCGCCCCGCCCGTCCGGCAACGACAGGTGGACGAGGCTGGTGCGCCCCAACAGCCGCGCCGCCTCCACCCGCGCCAGTGTCGGCGGCTTGCTCAACGTCTCGTTGGGCGCCGTGATCGCGAGCCCTTCCGGGCGGATCAGCACTTCGACCGCCCCGCCTTCGAGCATCCGGGGGGCGTGCAACCGGCCGAGCGGCGTTGCCACGTGGCCGCCGAGCACCGTCCCCGACAGGCGGTTCACCTCGCCGAAGAACGAGGCGGCGAAGGCGTCCGCCGGGCGGGTGTAAAGTTCCGCCGGCGTTCCCACCTGCACCAGCCGCCCGGCCCGCATCAGCGCGATACGGTCGGCCAGGAACATGGCCTCCTCGGGATCGTGGGTGACCAGCAGCGTGGCGGCGCCCGCCTTCTTCAACACGTGCAGCGTTTCGTCCCGCACCTTTTCCCGAAGGCGCGTGTCCAGGCCCGAGAACGGCTCGTCGAGCAGGAGGACCGCCGGCTCCGGCGCCAGCGCGCGGGCCAATGCCACCCGCTGCTGCTGCCCGCCGGACAGGGCATGGGGAAAGGCGGAGGCGTAGTCCGCCATGCCCACCTGATCCAGACAGACCATGGCCCGTTTGGTCCGGGCGGCCGCAGGCAGGCGCCAGAGCCCGAAACGGACATTGTCCAGCACGGACAGGTGCGGAAACAGCGCGTAGTCCTGGAAGACGATGCCGATGCCGCGCTTTTCGGGGGGCTCCGGTCGGACGGAACCGGCCGATCCCCGCGCCGCGACAACCCGGCCATCGATCCGGATTTCCCCGGATTGCAGTTCCTCGAGCCCGGCGGCCAGACGAAGTAGGGTGGATTTGCCGCAGCCGGACGGGCCGACCAGGCACACGATCTCGCCCGGTGCGACCGACAAGGACACGTCCTCGACAGCGAATGCGCGCCCGTACCGGTGCGCCACCCCCGCCATTCCGAGCACCTCCCCGACCGGCCATTCCGCCGTGGGTTCGGGTGCCCGCAGATCGTCCGGCACGGTTCCGGGCGCAGACCAACGGGCCACGCGCCCTTGCAGGGGCGATGGCGGGTGCGGCGGGGGCGCGGAAGGTGGGGCGAACGGCAATTCGGTCATGATCGTGCAACGGAGCCGCGGCGGGCGCACTGTGGACCAGCGTGCCCTACCTTGCAAATGGTTCTCAACCGCACGGGTTCAGGGCAAAACATCATCCCGGAACGCCCGCGGCGATCTCCATATCCGCGCCCACCTCTTCGGCATCGTATCCGCCCGCATCGCCCGCGTCCGATCCGTCCCCGCCAGATCCATCCTCGTCTGACCCGTCTTCGTCCGCGGCGCCGGATCCCGCCACGTTCGGCAACACCTGGCGGGCATCCAACAGGCCAACCGCGCGCAACTCGTCGATCCCGGGCAGATCGCGCAGCGACGCCAGGCCGAAATGGTGCAGGAACGCCTCGGTGGTGACCCAGGTGAGCGGCCGCCCCGGTACATCGCGCCGGCGCCCCGGTTTGACCCAGCCCACATCCATCAATAGGTCGAGGGTGCCCTTGCTCGTCGCCACGCC
This sequence comes from Azospirillaceae bacterium, assembly GCA_035645145.1. GTDB lineage: Bacteria > Pseudomonadota > Alphaproteobacteria > Azospirillales > Azospirillaceae > CANGXM01. The sequence continues at coordinate 319,177 of DASQNC010000025.1, forward strand.
GCGGATGGACTCGATCTCGGCGCGGGTGACGGGCTGGTGATAGGCCACGATGGTCAGCGTCTCCAACGCCGCGCGGGACAGTTTGCGCTGAACCTCGACGGGGGTGTTCACCGCCAGGGCAAGGTCGGGCGCCGTCCGGAACCCCCATTTGCCGGCCGTCTCGACGAGATGCACGCCACGGCTGGCGTAGTGCTGCTGCAACTCGATCAGCAGCCGGCGCACATCGACGCCCCCACCCAGCCTGGAGCCCAGCTCCTCGACCGAAACGGGCGCGGCGGCCGCGAACAGCACGGCCTCGACCAAGCGCAGGTGGTTGAACTCCGCCTCGTCCATCGCCTCAAGCCTCCTTGCGCCGGATCCACACGGGCTGGAACGCGCCGTCCTGGCGGATCTCCACCCGCCCCTCCTTGGCCAGTTCGAGACTCGCCACCAGGGTGGACGCGAGGACGGAACGGCCGACCAGCCCGTCCTGAAGGCCGGGCGGCAGGAAGCTGGCCAGGGCCGACCAGTCGGGCAGACGGCCGACGATGTCGCGCAGCCGGCCCAAGGCCTCCTCGACCGAATAGAGCGTCCATTCCGGGATCGTGTAGTCCCGGTCGGCCTCCTTGCGCCGCCGGACGTCGGCATAGGCGCGCAGCAGGTCGTAGAGCGAGACGTCCACGACCGTCCTTTCGGCCCGCTCCGGGATTTCCGGCGCGCCGCGGGCGAAAACGTCCCGACCGAGCTGCGGACGCGCGAACAGTTTGGCCGCGACGTCCCGCATCGCCTCCAGGCGCTGCAACTGGAAGGCCAGGGCCTGGGCCATGTCCTCGGCCGTCTCGCCCTCCGGCGGATCGGGCTCCGGCAACAGCATCCGGGATTTCAGGTATGCCAGCCACGCCGCCATGACCAGATAGTCGGCCGCCAGCTCCAGGCGGATCCGCCGCGCCTCGGCCACGAAGGCGAGGTACTGGTCGGCCAGCTGCAGGATCGAAATCCGCGCCAGATCAACCTTCTGGTCGCGCGCGAGCGCCAGAAGCACGTCGATCGGCCCCTCGAAACCGTTCAGGTCCAGGACCAGGGCTTCGGGCCCGGCGCGCCGCCCCTCGACGCCCGGCCCCGCTAGGTCCGCGTTGGCGGCACTCATGCCAAGCCGGTGGTCCGCAGGATGACGCCGCGGAACCAATCCTCGACCGGCAACAGAATTGCCGGCAGGACCGACCAGTCCTGACCCAATTGCGACCCGATCATGGGGATGAGCACGATCACCGCCATGAGCGTCAGCATGCCGTACTGCTCGAACCGTGCGAGCGGACGGGCCAACGGCCGCGGCAGCACGCCGACCGCGACCCGCCCGCCGTCCAGCGGCGGGATCGGCAGCATGTTGAAGATCATCAGGATCAGGTTGATGGTGATGGAGTAGACGAGCACCTGGATCGACCAGTCCCGCAGCCAGGCCGGCGCCTCGATCGCCAGATGCAGCAGCAGCGCCGAGGCGAAGGCGAGCACCAGGTTGATCGCCGGCCCGGCCAATGCCACCAGCACCATGCCCCATCGCGGATTGCGCAGGCGCATGAAGTCCACCGGCACCGGCTTGGCCCACCCGATCACGAAGGGCGGCCATTGCCCCACCAGGAACTGGCCCAGCGCCAGGAGGCCGGGCAGCAGCAGCGTGCCGAACGGGTCGATGTGCCGGACCGGGTTGAAGCTGACGCGGCCCAGCCGCAGGGCCGTGTCGTCGCCGAGCTTCCACGCCGCCCAGCCGTGCGCCGCCTCGTGGAAGGTGATCGCCACGATGATCGGCAGGGCCAGGACGGAAATGGCGAGGATGACGTTTTCCATCCGCCTACACCGTCGCCCCGGCGAGGAGGAAGTCCAGGCGTGCGTGCCCTTCCGCGGTGTCGAAGGCGTCGGGCTCGGCGACCGGATAGGTGCGTGCCCGCTCCCATCGCAACACGGCCTCGGGCGTCAGCGGGGGGATTTCGGCCGCGATGGCCGCCATCTGGACGAAATCGCCATTGCAGTGGAGGACCGCGTCGCAGCCGGCCGCCAGCACCGCCTTGGCCCGCTGCGCCTGGGTGCCCCCCAACGCCTCCATGACGATGTCGTCGGAGAACAGGAAGCCATCGAAGCGGAACTCGCCGCGGATGATGTTGGCGATGATCTTGGGCGACACGCTGGCCGGACTGACCGGGTCGAGTGCCGTGTAGACCACATGCGCCACCATGGCGACGGGCAGCGCCTGCAAGGCATGGAACGGCATGAAGTCGACGGTCTGGAGATCCGCCAACGGCGCCGTGACACGCGGCGTCTCCAGATGGCTGTCCACCACGGCCCGTCCGTGACCCGGCAGATGCTTGACCACCGGCAGCACGCCGCCGCGCAGCAGTCCGGCGGCAAGCGCCCGGCAAAGGGTCGCCACAAGGTCCGGGTCCGCCGCGAAGGCACGGTCGCCGATGGCGTCCGTCGTTTCCGGCAGCAGCACGTCGGCCACCGGAGCGCAGTCGACGTCGACCCCCAGCGGGCGCAGCTTCTCGGCGAGGAGGCGGCCGGCGAGCAGCGCGGCTTCGGCCCCCGCATCCGGGTCCCGTTCCGCCAGCTCGCCGATGCGCCGCATGGGCGGCAGGGACGGCCAGACGGGTGGGCGCAGCCGCTGCACCCGTCCGCCCTCCTCGTCCACCAGCACCGGAGCGTCCCCCCGCCCGACCAGTTCGCGGAACGAGTCGGTCAGGGCCCGAACCTGGGCCGGGGTTTCACAGTTGCGTCGGAACAGGATCAGGCCGAACGGGTCCGCATCGCGGAACAGCGCGCGCTCGTCCTCCGTCAGCCGTGGACCGGCGCAGCCGAAAACGGCCGCCAGCGGCGCTTTACGGCCGGACGATGATGCAGGGGGCATTTGCGGCCTTCAGCTCGTCGCAGATGGCAAGGGCTCGGATTTCGCCGACGGGGCCGGCGACCAGTCGGTAGACGGTTCGCTCCCCGACCTGCGCACGGCTGACCGAGAGCCTGAGATCGCCGAGCGCGCCGGGGAACCGGCGGGTCAGGCGCGCCCACTCGGACTTGGCGGCTTCCTCGCTCGAAACCGAGCCGAGTTGCAGGCGGGTTCCGCCGGCCGGCGGTGGGGGTGGCGGGGGCGGCGCGATGGCCGCGGCCTGCACGGGCGCGGGCACCGGGTTCTCGGTCGCGGGGGCCGGGTTCGGGGTCGCCGTCCCCGGGACCGCGGTGACCTGCGGCAGCGGCGATGCGGCCGGCTGCGGCGATCCTTCGGGCAGAGGCGGCGGCGGCGGGCGCTGCGCGGACGGTTGAGGGGACGGGGGCGGCGGAGATTGGAGCGGCATCTGGACGACCACCGCCGGGGCGGGCGTGGTCGCAGGCGCAGTGGTTTCCGGGGCCGGCGCTTCGGGCTGGGGGGCGGCAGCCGGTGCGGGAGGCTGGACCGCCGCCTGCGGCGGGGGCGGCGGGACCGGCCGCGGCAGGGGATCCTCCGGCGGCGGCAGCAGGCGTTCGATTTCGGGCTTTGCCTGTCGATCGGGGTGCAGGCGCCCGAAGACCAGCCGGTCCTGGTGCGGCATCTCGTATCCGCCCGGATCCTCCGGCTTCATCTTGTACGGCGTCGTGTCCGCCTGGAGGAGCAGCACCGAATCGTCGGACACCCCGCTCCCGCCGGACAGCCAAGCCCCCACGCCGCCGACGACGCCCAAGGCCGCAAGCGCCAGCAGGATCCGCCGCAAGGGCTTGCGCCGGGGTGCCGGCGCAGGGGCCAACGGATCGTCGTCGGGGGACTCGAAATCGATCAACCGCGAAGCTCCTCGACAGGTTCGACACCCATGACCCGCAGCCCCGACGCGATGACCAGCGCGACCGCCTTGACCAGGGCCAGACGGGCGTGCGTCAGGCCGGCGTCCTCGTCCACCAGGAAGCGCAGGCTGGCGTCGTCCTTGCCACGGTTCCACAGGGCGTGGAACGCCGCCGCAAGGTCATGGAGGTAGAAGGCGACCCGGTGCGCTTCATGCGCCTCGGCGGCCCCTTCGACCAGCCGCGGCCAACCGGCCATGATCTTGACCAGTTCCATCTCCTCCGGCTCGTCCAGCCGGTCCAGCGGTGCTCCGGCCAGCGCCTCGGGCGAAACCGCATCCGCCCCCATCCGTTCGGCCGCATGGCGCAGCACGGACTGGCAGCGGGCGTGCGCGTACTGGACGTAGAAGACCGGGTTTTCCTTGGACTGCTCGGTGACCTTGGCCAGGTCGAAGTCCAGCGCCTGGTCGTTGCGGCGCGTCAGCATGATGAAGCGCAGCACGTCCTTGCCGACGGCATCCATGACGTCGGACATGGTCACGAACGTCCCGGCCCGCTTGGACATCTTCACGGGCTGGCCGTTCTGCATCAGGTGGACGAGCTGGCAGAGCTTCACGTCCAGCTCGCCCTGCCCGCCGGTCACGGCCTTCGTGGCAGCCTGCATCCGCTTGACGTAGCCGCCGTGGTCGGCGCCAAGGACATCGATCAGCACGGGCGTTCCCCGGTTGAACTTGTCCAGGTGATAGGCAATGTCGTTGGCGAAGTAGGTGTAAGAACCGTCGGACTTCTTCAGCGGCCGGTCCACGTCGTCGCCGTAGTCCGTTGCCCGGAAAAGGGTTTGCGGACGCGGCTCCCAATCGTCGGGTTTCTTGCCTTTGGGCGGCTCCAGCACACCCGTGTAGATCAGGCCCCGCTCCTCGAGGGCCGCCAACGCCCGATCGACGGCCCCGCTGGCCACCAGCGCGCGCTCGGACGTGAAGACGTCGTGCCGGACGCCCAGCCGCAGAAGGTCGGCCTTGATCCAGCCCATGATGATCTCGACCGCCGACTCGCGCATGGCCCGCAGCCATTCGGACTCGGGCGCCGACACCCAACGCGCGCCATCGCGCTGGGCGATGGCCGCACCGACCTCCTTCAGATACTCGCCCGGGTACATGCCGGCCGGGATCTCGCCGATGTCCTCGCCCAGCGCCTCGCGGTAGCGCAGGAAGGTGGACCGGGCCAGCACGTCGACCTGGGCCCCGGCGTCGTTGATGTAGTACTCGCGCGTGACCGCGTAGCCCGCCTTCTCCAGCAGGGCCGCCAGCGCATCGCCAACGACAGCGCCGCGGGCATGGGCCGCGTGCAACGGTCCCGTCGGGTTGGCCGAGACGTATTCCACATTCACCCGGCGCCCGCGGCCGATGTCGCTGTCCCCATAGCGCAGGCCCTCGGCCAGCACCTGCTTCAGCGTTTCGCGCCAGCGCGCCGGGCTGAGCCGCCAGTTGAGGAAGCCGGGTCCCGCCACCGAGACCTCGAGCACGTCCGGCAGCCCCCGGAGCCGGGCCGCGAGGGCGTCGGCAAGGGCGCGCGGCGGCTTGCCCGCCGGCTTGGCCAGCACCATTGCCGCGTTGGTCGACAACTCGCCGTGGGACGGGTCGCGCGGCGGCTCCACCGCGACCTTGGACAGGTCGAGATCCGCGGGCAGCTCGCCGGCTGCGGACATTTCCTTCAGGAGCGACTCAACTTCGCCCTGGAACGTTTTGAAAATGCTCATGTCGGCTCAGGTCTTCGCATCCATGTCGAAAAGCCGGTCGTGTTCCGCCAGGGCGAAACGGTCGGTCATGCCGGCAATGTAGTCCGCCACCGCGCGCGCCTGCGCCCGCTGGTCGCCGCCCGCGAACCGGGCCTGCCAATCGGTGGGCAGGCAGTCGGGCTCGGCCATGAACAGGTCGAACAGGTCGCGCACGACCCGGCGCGCCTTGCTCATCATCCGGTTCACCTTGTAGTGCCGGTACATGCGCTGACGCAGGAAGGCGCGCAAGAGGCGGTCGTGCGCGCGCATCTCCTCGCTGAAGGCGACCATGGGCCGGCCGGCGTGGCGCACGTCCTCGGCGGTTTCCACCCCCGCCTCGGCGATGCGGCGGCGGGTTTCCGTCACGAGGTCGTTCACCATGCGGTCGATCATGCGCCGGATCAACTCGTGCACCAGCCGCCCGTGCTCGAGGCCGGGATGCGCGGCGAGCACCTCACGCAGGACCGGCCCGACTAAAGGCAGCTCGACCAGATCGTCCACCGTGAACAGACCGGCACGCAGGCCGTCGTCGATGTCGTGGTTGTTGTAGGCGATGTCATCCGCCAGGGCTGCGACCTGCGCCTCGGCCGAGGCATGGGTCGCCAGCTCCAGATCCCAATCCGCGTTGACGCGCTCCACGGTTTCCGGCAGCCGCGCGCCGTCGCCGAGCGGCAGAAGCGGACCGTTGTGCTTCACCACCCCTTCCAGCGCCTCCCACGTCAGGTTCAACCCGTCGAAGGCGGCGTAGCGTTGCTCGAGCCGGGTGAGGATGCGCAGGGACTGGTCGTTGTGGCTGAACCCGCCCCAGGGCGCCATGCACTCCGACAGCGCATCCTCGCCGGCATGGCCGAAGGGCGTGTGGCCGAGGTCGTGGGCCAGGGCCACCGCCTCGGCCAGTTCCTCGTTCAGCCCCAGCGTGCGGCAGATCGAGCGTGCGATCTGCGCCACCTCGATGCTGTGGGTCAGCCGGGTGCGGAAATAATCGCCCTCGTGGTAGACGAAGACCTGGGTCTTGTATTGCAGCTTGCGGAACGCGCCGGCGTGGATCACGCGGTCGCGGTCGCGCTGAAACGGGCTGCGCGTCGGGCTTTCGGGTTCGGCGAAGCGGCGGCCGCGCGTCCGGTCGGGACGGGCGGCATAAGGGGCCACGCCCTGCCCGCCCCTCTCGAACACGGGTGGTGCGGGCGCGGCGGAGGTGCCCGGCGGCTGCGGGCTTGTCCGGGTCGGGTCGGCCATCATGGGGCGCACCCTAGAGCAAATCCCGCTCAGGCGGAACCGCCTGAGCGGAAGGTTTGCTCTGTCAAACAAGCAGATAGAGCACGGCCCGATCCATGGGATCGGGCCGTGCTCTAGGAGCGTGGGCCTGCGGGCGCAACCACCGGCCTTTGACCCGCGGCGCCCGAGTGCCTAAATAGGAGGAAGAGTTTGACCGGATTTGGACGCTGGAGGTTCCCACATGCCCGACGGCGCACCCACCACTGCGGGTGAGACCGCCACCGCCGGCCGCGACGTGGTCCTGACCGAAAGCGCGGCCCGGCGAATCGCCGCACTGCGCCGGCAGGAGGGCGACGACAGCCTGATGCTGCGCCTGACCGTGTCGGGCGGCGGCTGCTCCGGCTTCCAGTACGCATTCGGCTTCGACAAGACCATCACCGAGGAAGACCGCACGTTCGAGCGGGACGGCGTCACGCTGGTGGTGGACGAGACCTCGCTCGACCTTCTCGCAGGCGCCGAGGTGGACTTCGTCGAGGACATGATGGGCGCTTCGTTCCAGATCCGGAACCCGAACGCCTCGTCCAGCTGCGGCTGCGGCAACTCCTTCTCGCTGTGACCGGCGCACCCGCTTCGTGAAGATCGCCACATTCAACGTCAATTCGGTCAAGGCGCGCCTGCCGAACATCCTGGCCTGGCTCGACCAGGCCGGACCCGAGGCCGCGCCGGACGTCCTGCTGTTCCAGGAACTCAAGTGCGAGGAGGCGGCGTTCCCCGCCGCCGTGTTCGAGGAGCGCGGCTATGCCTGCGCCGTTGCCGGCCAGAAAAGCTGGAACGGCGTTGCGATCCTGTCCCGGCGGGGCATTGACGGGCCCGTGCGCAAAGCGCTGCCGGGGGATCCCGATGACGCGCAGGCGCGCTATGTGGAAGCGACGGTCGCCGGCATCCGCGTTGCTTCGATCTACCTGCCCAACGGCAACCCGGTCGGAACCGAAAAGTACGACTACAAGCTGCGCTGGATGGCGCGGCTCAAAACCCATGTCCAGGCGCTGCTCAAGACCGAGGCCCCGGTGGTGCTGGGCGGCGACTACAATGTCATCCCCGAACCCGAGGACACCCACGATCCGGCGGCCTGGGCCGAGGACGCGCTGTTCCGGACCGAAACCCGCCGGGCATTCCGGGAAATCCTGCACCTGGGCCTGACGGATGCCCTGCGCGCGGTCGACTCACGCCCGCACCTGTTCACGTTCTGGGATTACCAGGCCCGTTCGTTCGAGCGGGACAACGGCATCCGCATCGACCATTTCCTGCTTTCCCCCCAGGCCGCCGACCGGTTGAAGGGCTGCCGGGTGGACCGCTGGCCGCGTGGCCAGGAAAAGGCGTCGGACCACACGCCGGTGGTGCTGGAACTGGCGGACTGAACGGCCGCGGCAGGCTGCCGGCGGCTTCCACCCTCTTTTGCGAGTGCCCTGCCCTCAGGCCCGCAGCCGGGGAGCGGCCTTCGGGCCGGCGAAGACCGGCCCCAATGGACGGAGCCGGACGCCCTTGCGGAGGCGGGTCCACGACAGCTTGGCCGGATCGGCGACCACGGGGCCGGGTGCCTCGACCACCACGATCTCTTCCGCGATGGGCTGGAAGTCGGCCCGGAAATGGACCGAGCTTTTCAGGGCCAGGATCCTCTGTTCCGACGGCTCGACGCCGAGATGGCGGAACACGGACTGGTCGCCCGCCTGCATCTTCCGACTGGACACCGCCACGCGCACATCGCCCTCGCCCTGCATCACGCGCAGCAGGGCCATGGGGCCGAGGCGGATGGGGAAGCCCTTCCACATCGGGCCGGTGCCGGTGACGCAACCGTCGCCCAGCCGTTCCACGCGCACGCGGCAATGGAACGGCGAATGGCCGGGCATGCCGGATTTCCCGCCGAGCGCCACATCCAGCTCCACGCCTTCCCCGGCGGCATGGGCGCGGGCCGCCACGTCCGGGTCGGCCAGAAGCCCCAGCACGGCGCCGCGCGCATTGCCGGCGACCAGGGCCTGGAGCAGGTGGACGGTGTCCGAGGGTCCGCCGCCGCCCGGATTGTCCTGGGTGTCGGCCAGCACGACCGGGCGGGTGGCCTCGTTGGCGCGGCGCACGGCGTAGGCCACGGCCTCGTCCGGCAACAGCAGCGTCCCGGCGAAGTCGGCTTCCTGCGCCAACACGGCGTCGGCCAACCGGTCGCACGCGGCCTGCGCGACCGCGGGGTCGTCGGCATAGACGGCCACGCTGGGGCCGCAATCCGATATGTCGGCCGCCGGGAAACCCGGACAGAACGAGATCAGCGCGCCGGTTTCCGCCTCGATCTCCAACAAGCGCTGGTAAAGGCCCTGTGCGGGCTCGATCAGCGTGCACTGCCAAGTGATGGGGATCAGGAAGGGGATCTGCCGGAACGCCTTTGCCGGGCGGCGGCCGATCCGGACCATGCGGTCCAGCAGCCGGGCGGCCCGGGCGCCGGTCTCGGCCATGTCGACGTGGGGGTAGGTGCGGTAGGCGACCAGCCCGTCGGACGCCTCCACCATCAACCGGCTCACGTTGGCGTGCAGATCCAGGCTCGCCACCACCGGGACGTCCGGGCCGACCACGCCGCGGATACGGCGCAGCAATTCGCCTTCGGCATCGTGGTGGCTGTCCGAAACGCCGGCGCCGTGCAGGTCCAGGTACACCCCCTCCAGCGGCCCGGCGGACACCAGGTCGTGCAGCAGCAGGGCGCAGATCCGCTCGAACGCATCGTCGGTGATGTGGGCGGAGGGAACGGCGCCGCACCAGGACAGTGGCAACACGGCGTGGCCAAGGCGGGTCAACTCCTCGATCGCACCCGCGATGGGAAGGTTGACACCGGACATCCGCTGGAACAGTTCGCCGCCGCGCGAGAAAGGAGGCTGCCCGCCTCCTTCCAGGAAGTCGGCCCAGGTCGCCTTCTGCGGGGCGAAGGTGTTCGTCTCGTGCTGGAAGCCGCCGACGGCGATCCGCGGCATGTTGGAGATCTCCTACCCGTCCGGCCGAGGTTGCCGGTCCCCCACACCTGCCCTTATATCCTACCCCGGATCGGAGACGAATTCGAAAAATTTTAGGTGAATGGTGCGGTCTCTTCGCGCGACGGTTTGGAACGAGTTCCGGCACGACCGCCAGCCCGGCCCGGCAGCCGACACCTACCCCGGCGGCATCCACACCCACCTTGCTCGGATCCTGGAACAGGCCGGCCTCGCGGTGCGCACCGCCGTCCTCGACGAGCCCGAGCACGGCCTGACCGAAGCGGTCCTGGACCAGACCGACGTGCTGCTGTGGTGGGGCCACAAGTTCCATGCGGACGTGGACGACGCCGTCGTCGAGCGGGTGAAACGGCGTGTGCTGGAGGGGATGGGCCTGGTGGCGCTCCACTCGTCCCACTTCTCCAAGCCGTTCCTGTCGCTTCTGGGGACCAGCGGGCGCCTGCGCTGGCGCGCGACGGGCGAACGGGAGCGGATCTGGGTGGTGGATCCCGCACATCCGATCGCGGACGGCGTCGGCCCGTGCATCGAAATCGACCGCGAGGAGATGTACGGAGAGCCGTTCGACGTCCCGCCACCGGACGAGCTGGTGTTCATCAGCTGGTTCCGCGGCGGCGAGGTGTTCCGCAGCGGCTGCTGCTGGCGTCGTGGCCGCGGCCGGATCTTTTATTTCCGCCCGGGGCACGAGACGTTCCGGGCCTACCACGATCCGCAGGTGCAGCGCGTGATCGTCAATGCCGCGCGGTGGGCCGGCGCAACCCCGGCGGGCACATGGCCGTGGGGCCGGACCGATGCGCCGCCCGAACCGTTGGATTGACGGTCCGGGCGGACGAAGCGGTTCCGTTCACGGCAGACTTCAGTTCACAGCTGACAGGGGGGCCAGCGGGCGGCTGAACTCGGTGCCGGCCTCGGCCAGGCCCTTTGCGTAGCCCGCTTCCCACAAATCGTACTGGAGGCTGTCCTCGGGATAGGGGTTGCGCCGGATCGACCGGATTTCCCCGCCTGCCTCGAAACCATCGAGCCAGATGATCAACTGCGCGGGCCGAAGCCCGCGGGGAGCCAAGCTTTCCATGCTGACCTCCATTGGTTCGATTTTTAACTGATTAGAATGAATTACCACTTATGTCAAATTTTATATACACCGCGTTGATTTCCTTGGCCTTTTCAGCCCAACCACCGGAAGTTGGATGAGCCGGGCCGGAGTGCCCCGGACGGGATTGGGACGAAGACCTGCCCGAGCAGGGCAAGGGGCGCGGAGGCGAGCGGCTTTGGCAAAGTATAGGCCCGCTCCCATAGGCAGCGGACCAAAGCCACCCAAAAGGCTATTCCCATTTACAGACTACAGACCACGTCACCTTATGCCGTTTGTGTATTCAGACTTCATTGTATAACCTCTATTGTTGATATGACGAGATATACGGATGGCCCACCCCCACTCTCGCGAGTCTTGAGAATTCACATCGAAGGTCGGAGGATCCATACAAGAGCAACGAGGGGCAAACAAACCCGAGCGCAATCGGATCCCAAGCAAACCCTGGGGGCACTGATCGCGCGTTCGAAGATCCACGCGTTACCCCGCGGCCCGCGCCGCCGAAGAGGAGGCCCTGATGAAACGCTGGATTCCGCTGGCTGCCCTCGTCCTTGCGGCCCACGTTTCCGCGGTCCGGGCGGAAGGCGATCCAGCGGAGGGGGAAAAGGTCTTCGGGAAGTGCCGCGCTTGCCACCAGGTCGGGCCAGCCGCCAAAAACGGTGTCGGGCCGAAGCTGAACGGCCTTTTCGGCCGCCAAGCGGGTTCCATCGACGGCTACCGCTATTCGGATGCGAACAAGGCATCCGGCATCACCTGGGACGAGGCCACCTTCAAGGACTACATCAAGGATCCGAGGGCCAAGATCCCCGGCACGAAAATGGCTTTCGCCGGCCTCAAGTCCGATCAGGAAATCGAAAATATCCTCGCCTACCTCAAGCAGTTCGACGCGGACGGAAAAAAGAACTGATTCAGAGAGATAGATCCATTTAACAGCTACCTTCCGATCAACACGGCACCTGTTACCGAGAGGCCACCAGACAGAATTCCGGCACTTCGTTGCAACGTATGGTCTGACCCCCCGTCCTTTTCGGCTGTCCATGACCCTTCCGGGCGAGGATGAAACGGGATGCACGTCGCAATCATACTGCTCCTGGTCGCCGTCGGTTCGGTGTTGTTCCACCTGTTGAGCCCATGGTGGTGGACGCCCATCGCCTCGAACTGGGGCTACATCGACGACACCATCACCATCACGTTCTGGATCACCGGGTTCGTCTTCACCGCGGTCGTCCTGTTCATGGCCTATTGCGTGTTCCGCTTCCGGCACAGGGCCGGCGGGCGGGCGGCCTACGAGCCGGAGAGCAAACGGCTGGAATGGTGGCTCACCATCCTGACCGCGGTCGGCGTCATCGCCATGCTGGCGCCGGGCCTGGTCGTCTGGAACCAGTTCGTCACGGTCCCGGACGACGCCACGGAAATCGAGGTCGTCGGCCAGCAATGGCAGTGGGCCTACCGGCTGCCCGGCGAGGACGGGCGCCTGGGCACGTCCGACACCGCGCTTGTCAGCGCCGACAATCCCTTGGGCGTGAACCCGAACGATCCCCATGGCAAGGACGACCTGATCATCCAGGGCGAGGATCTGCGCCTGCCGCTGGGCCGGCCCGTGAAGGTGCTGCTCCGCTCGGTCGACGTGCTGCACGATTTCTATGTGCCCGAGTTCCGGGCCAAGATGGACATGATCCCGGGCATGGTGACGTACTTCTGGCTCACCCCCATCCGGACGGGGACGTACGGGATCCTCTGCGCCGAGCTGTGCGGTGTCGGGCACCCCAACATGCGCGGAAACGTCGAGGTGGTGGAGGCCGACGATTACCGCGCATGGCTGGCGCAACAGCGGACGTTTGCGCAGCTGCGGAACGGGAAAGATGCCAAACGCGGCAATGTGGACCTGGCGCTCGGCCAAGGGAACACGGCCGCGCAGGGAAAGCCATAGATGGGATTTGGAACGCGCATGAGCCCCGTCGCCGACGACGGCTAGGTGCGAAGGGCCAGGGAGGGCCATTCCGATGGTCGACATCACGCGCGGGGCGGTCGAACCCGTCCCGCCTGCCGAAGTCGAGGACGCGGAACTTCACCATCCGAAGAGCTGGTTGACGAAGTACGTCTTTTCCCAGGACGCCAAGATCATCGCCATCCAGTATTCGGTCACCGCCATGGCGATTGGACTGGTGGCGCTCGTCTTGTCCTGGCTGATGCGATTGCAGTTGGGATTCCCCGGCACCTTCACCTTCATCGACGCAGACAGCTATTACCAATACATCACCATGCACGGCATGATCATGGTGGTGTACCTGCTCACCGCGCTGTTCCTCGGCGGCTTCGGCAACTACCTGATCCCGCTGATGCTGGGGGCGCGGGACATGGTGTTCCCCTACGTGAACATGCTGAGCTACTGGATCTACCTTCTGGCGGTGCTGGTCCTGGTCGCCAGCTTCTTCGTCCCCGGCGGGCCGACCGGCGCCGGCTGGACGCTTTACCCGCCCCAGGCGATCCTTTCGAACACGCCGGGCTACGAGTGGGGCATCACCCTGATGCTCGCCTCGCTGATCCTGTTCATCATCGGCTTCACCATGGGTGGGCTGAACTACGTGGTGACCGTTCTCCAGGGGCGGACGCGCGGGATGACGCTGATGCGCATGCCCCTGACGGTGTGGGGCATCTTCACGGCCACGGTCATGGCGCTGCTGGCCTTCCCCGCCCTGTTCGTCGCCGCCGTCATGCTGCTGTTCGACCGGTTGCTGGGCACCAGCTTCTTCATGCCGACCCTGGTGGAGATGGGCGAGCGGCTGGACCACGGCGGCGGCAGCCCGATCCTGTTCCAGCACCTGTTCTGGTACTTCGGCCACCCCGAGGTCTACATCGTGGCGCTTCCGGCCTTCGGCATCGTGTCCGACCTGATCAGCACGCACGCCCGGAAGAACATCTTCGGCTACCGGATGATGGTGTGGGCGATCGTGGCGATCGGCGCGCTCAGCTTCATCGTGTGGGCGCACCACATGTACGTCAGCGGCATGCACCCGTATTTCGGGTTCTTCTTCGCCACAACGACGCTGATCATCGCCATTCCGACGGCCATCAAGGTCTACAACTGGGTGCTGACCCTGTGGCGGGGCGACATCCACCTGACGCTTCCGATGCTGTTCGCCCTCGCCTTCATCGTCACCTTCGTGAACGGCGGGCTGACGGGGCTTTTCCTCGGCAACGTGGTCGTGGACGTGCCGCTGTCCGACACGATGTTCGTCGTCGCCCATTTCCACATGGTGATGGGGGTGGCGCCGATCCTGGTGATCTTCGGGGCGATCTATCACTGGTACCCCAAGGTCACCGGGCGGATGCTGAACGAGGCGATGGGGCAGTTCCACTTCTGGGTGACGTTCCTCGGCGCCTACGCGATCTTCTTCACCATGCACTACCTGGGCCTGATGGGGGTGCCGCGCCGCTACCACGAGCTGGGCGACATGGCCTTCCTTCCGCCCTCGACGGCCACGCTGAACGCCTTCATCAGCATCGTCGCCCTGGTCGTCGGCTTCGCCCAGATGGTGTTCGTGTTCAACCTGGTCTGGAGCCTCGTCCGGGGCCGGGAGGCCGGCGGCAATCCCTGGCGGGCCACGACCCTGGAATGGCAGACGCCGCAGACGCCGCCCGCCCACGGCAACTGGGGTGCGGAGCTGCCGGTCGTGTACCGCTGGGCCTACGACTACAGCGTTCCGGGTGCCGAGCAGGATTTCCTGCCGCAGAACCATCCGCCCACGGCGGACGGACCGGGCGTGCCCCCCGGTCGGCACGGGAGACCGGCCACGCCCGGGGAGTGAATGGATTGGCGCACGGCCCGGTCCGACGGACGGGGCCGTGCATGGGGGAGGACGCGCCATGGGTGTCGTGCTGCTCTTCCTGGGGGTGATCGCCGCCGTCGCCGCGTGGTGGCTGTGGCGCCACGGGCTGGCGGACAAGCCCTGGCTGGAGGTGGGCGTGGCCGGCGACCTCCCCGGTGCGGGCGCCCCGCTCCACCCGGCACCGCTCCACCCGGCCGCGAAGGCGACCGCCGCGAAGGTCGGGTTGGGGGTGTTCCTCGCCGTCGCCGGTTCGCTGTTCGCGCTGTTCATCAGCGCCTATTCCATGCGGATGCAGTTCGCCGACTGGCGCCCCCTGCCCGACATGGGACTGCTGTGGGTCAACACCGGCGTTCTGATCCTGGCCAGCGCGGCATTGCAAGGGGCGCAGGTGTCCGCGCAGCGGGAACGGATCGACGGGGTGCGGGCGGGCCTTGCCGTGGGCGGCGTGTCCACCCTGGCGTTCGTGTTCGGCCAGCTTGTGGTGTGGCAGCAGTTGGCGGCGGCGGGCTTCCTGGCGCCGGCCAATCCGGCCAACGCCTTCTTCTATCTCGTCACCGCCGCGCACGGGCTGCACGTGTTGGGCGGTCTGGCGGCATTGGGCCGGGTGTTCGCCAGGGTGTGGCCGGAACCGGACGGGGATCCGGACCGGGTGCGGCTGGGTGTCGAGCTGTGCGCCCTGTACTGGCACTTCCTGCTTCTGGTCTGGGTCGTGCTGTTCGGCATGCTGGCGATGACCGCCCTGCCCGACTGGCTTTACGCGATTTGCTTCGGCACCTAGCGGAAACGGATGGAGCCCCGGCGCCCGGTCCGGTGGACCGGCCCAAGTTCCAGGGAGGACCGGCGAAGATGGTGGAAGCGGCATCGACAGGCACCCAAGGCGCCCCGCCACGGCCCGCCGGTTGGCGCGGTGTCGTCACGGACTGGGCCTCGGACCAGCGGGCATTCAAGAGCGCGTCCTGGGGCAAGGCCATGATGTGGGTCTTCCTGCTCAGCGACACCTTCGTCTTCGGCTGCTTCCTGCTGTCCTACATGACCGCACGCATGTCGACGGTCGAGCCGTGGCCCAACCCCAGCGAGGTGTTCGCGCTGACCATCGGCGGCGTGGAGATGCCGCTGATCCTGATCGCGATCATGACCTTCGTCCTGATCACCAGCAGCGGCACCATGGCGATGGCGGTCAACTTCGGCTACCGCCGGGACCGTGCGAAGACCGCGGCGCTGATGCTGGTGACCGCGGCCCTGGGCGCGGCCTTCGTCGGCATGCAGGCCTTCGAGTGGACGAAGCTGATCCACGAAGGGGTGCGGCCCTGGGGCAATCCCTGGGGGGCGGCCCAGTTCGGCTCCAGCTTCTTCATGATCACCGGCTTCCACGGCACCCACGTGACCATCGGGGTGCTGTTCCTGCTGATCGTCGCGCGGAAGGTTTGGCGGGGGGATTTCGAGACCGGACGGAAAGGGTTTTTCACCGGCAGGTCGGGGTCCTACGAGATCGTCGAGATCACCGGCCTGTACTGGCACTTCGTCGATCTCGTGTGGGTCTTCATCTTCGCCTTCTTCTATCTCTGGTGAGGACAGGACATGGCGCACGCAACGGACGCGCACCCGGGGGTGCCCCACCGCCAAACGCAGGCCCATGCGGAGGGCCAGCAGCATCCGATCCGGCTTTACCTGGTGGTCTGGGGCTGGCTGTTCGTCCTCAGCGCGTGCTCGTACATGGTCGATTACATCGGCCTGCACGGGTATCCGCGGTGGGGCCTGATCCTGCTGTTCATGATGCTGAAGGCGGGGCTGATCGTGGCCGTCTTCATGCACATGGCCTGGGAAAGGCTGGCCCTGGTCTATGCCATCCTGGTCCCGCCGCTGCTGGTGCTGGTGTTCGTGGGGATCATGGTGTTCGAATCGAACTACACGGTCTTCAACCGCGTCCTGTTCTTCAACGCGGGCACCTGACGCAAGCGCAAGGCCGGGAATTCAAAAGGCGGTTCCCGCCAGCAGCAAAACGACACCGAGCGCCACAAGCGCAAGGCCGGGCCAGGCCGTGCCCAAGGGGAACGGGCCTCGGGTCTTCCGGGGTTCCAGTGTTTCGCCCTGCGCCGCGACGGGACGATGCGCATCGCTCATCCGCCCGCGCCAGATGGCTTGGTAGGCCAGGAACAGCAGGCCGCCGAGGAGGAACAGCACTCCGAACCAGATGCTCGACATCCCGGCACCTCCCTCGTCACCATCCCGGCCCCATCACCCGCCCGGCCCGTGCGCCGCGGGGTGTCCCATGTGCGGGCGGCCGTCCGGGCCGATGCCGGCCCTTGGACGGCCGCCTTCCGTCACGAGACGACAACCTTCCTGTACAAGTGCCAGGTCGCGTGCCCCAGGATCGGCATGACGACCGCAAGGCCGACGAAGAAGGGCAAACTGCCGAGCAGCAGCAGGAACGCGACGATCAGACCCCACACCGCCATGGTGACCGGGTTCGCGAGGACCGCCCGGATCGAGGTCGATACGGCCGCCACCGGGCCGACCCGCCGGTCCAGCAGCATCGGGAAGGACACCACCGTCAGGGTCAGGACCAGGATGGCGAAGATCAGGCCGACGAGGTTCCCGAAGATGATCAGGCGCCATCCGGCGGCGGTGGCGAAGATCAGGCCGAGGAAGGCCCCGACCGAGTCCGGCGCGGCGCTGGCGCCCATGGTCGCCTGGTAGATGGCCTGTGCCGCGAACACCCAGGCGACGAAGATGGCCAGCAACACCACGCCCAGCACCGCGATCGGGAACAGCGACGGCGAGCGCAGCACATCGAACGCATTCGACCAGGACACCTCGAGCCCCTGCTCGCGGCGCCGGCTCAATTCGTAGATGCCGATGGCCGCGATCGGGCCCATCAGGGACAGGCCGGCGACCAGCGGGTAGAGCAGTTGCAGCAGGCCGCCGCCGCCGAACACCCGCGCCGCGATCAGGCCGATGACGGGATAGATGACGCCGAGGAACAGAAGCTGCGTCGGCGCCGCCATGAAATCGTCGCGGCCCCTGGCAAGGGCGTCCTTCAGATCGGCGATGCCGATCCGGCGGATGGCGGGATGGGCGGGATCGGCCGCGGTATGGGCAAAGGTGGATGTGTTCGCCATAAGTCCCCCACGAAGCACGCGCAGGAGACATCCTCCTGCAAAGCGTCCCAGAGGGCCCGGTCGGCGGCGGACGACGAGTACGACCCCACTGCCGCCCGCATAGGCTGCCGGTCGAACCTTTACCATAAACAGTAGCATCCACCGGCGCGTCGGGGCAGCACCCCTGTCGGGTAGGGTGGCGATATTCCGGCACAAGGGTTGACCCCGCCCCCAGCGCGGCTTATGGAGCGGGCCTGATCGACGGATGGGTGGCCGAGTGGTTTAAGGCAGCGGTCTTGAAAACCGCCGTGGGTGCAAGCTCACCGTGGGTTCGAATCCCACCCCATCCGCCACCATCTACAAGCCGTTCATTTTTTGGATAGCTGCCGCAGTTCACGGGCCATGTACACCCAGCGGAGCTACATTGCCTTCATACCTCCAGAATCTGTGGTGCCCGAGGCTACTGGGTGCAGAGGCGCATTCCTGTCGACCTACACCGGATTTTAGGTAGCGCACCCCTGCGCTTTTGCCTTGGAACACGAGAACCGTGCGAAGCACGGCGCCGCCTCGTGTACATCCTGGCCTGGCTTGAAACGGAATTCGAAGCCGCGAGAACCGAGCATGACGCGCCCTCCGAGCGGTTCCAATAGGCTGTCAGTAAGACCCGGGGCATTGCGGATCAACGGAAGACATTAGATCTCCTTCCCAAGGATTCTCAATCTCTCGCTTTCTTGCCTTTGCCGAGCGGTATCGACATTTCCCCACACCTCCTACACCGCCGTCCTCGGCGTGGAATTGGATCATAAATTTAGTGTGCTTGATAATGGATTTGCTACCCTAGGGCGCCATGGAGTTTATTCAGCCGTTCTCCGACAAGCGCCACCTCGCCTTCTGCATTCACTGCGGTGGGCACCCTGATACGCTCGACCATGCACCTTCGAAAATTCTTCTAGATAAGCCGTATCCACCGCACCTTCCTCAGGTGGGCGCGTGTCGGGCCTGCAACGTTGGGTTCTCTGCCGATGAGGCTTATGTCGCCTGCTTGGTCGAGTGTGTCCTCAATGGGTCGACGAAGCCGGAAGACCTGAGGCGAGAGAAGGTCAAGCAGTTGCTGCTACGTCGCCCGTCCATGCGCGGTCTCATGGAAGACGCCTTTGGAACTGACCTTTTTGGCCCTGTGTTCCGCCCTAATTTAGAGCGTGTTCAGCGGGTTGTCTTGAAGTTGGCGCGTTGTCACGCTGCCTACGAGAACTCAGAGCCACAGCTGGACGCACCATCGTCCATAACCATTCTTCCATTTTTGGCTCTCTCTCCAACTCAGCGCGCTGCCTTCGAAGAGCCACCACCGTCTTCGATTTGGCCCGAAATCGGAAGCCGAGCATTTCAGCGTCTACTCGAGCCGGTTGCCACGGTGCCGTGGCTCAACGTTCAAGAAGGCCGGTATCGATACCTCGTAACGGTAACCGGTGGGCTCGTTGTCCGAATGGTTTTGAGCGAATACCTCGCCTGCGAGGTCGTGTGGACGTAATCACGGTGCACTGCTCAGTATCCCCCCTTTCCGCCCTGGTCGCTAATGGCCTGGATTCAGACACGCGTTTTTCTTTCCATTGATCGACCGTGTCGGTGCCGGCCCCCGCTGCCTCGAAGACCGCATCCACATCCTCGTTCACGGCGTAGATGTCGTTCCCCCTTCCACCGTGCATCTGATCGGCATTGCCCTCGGGAGGGCCGCTGTCCAGGAAGTCGTTCCCTGCCTCGCCGTGCAGGGTGTCCGTGCCCCTGTTCCCGAAAATCCTGTCGTTCCCGCCCCTGCCGTTGAGGGTGTCGTCGCCGAGATTGCCGCTGATGATGTCCGCATTCGGCGTGCCGTTGTGGACGTCGTTGTCGCTGCCGCCGTTGAATGTCGCCATAGCGCCCTCCCACCGGGGCACTGGCCGGCGCACGCTTGGC
Source organism: Azospirillaceae bacterium (assembly GCA_035645145.1). GTDB lineage: Bacteria > Pseudomonadota > Alphaproteobacteria > Azospirillales > Azospirillaceae > CANGXM01. The sequence continues at coordinate 338,931 of DASQNC010000025.1, forward strand.
ACCGGACCAGGCACACCCTAAGGCTGCGAAGCATAGGCTTCGAGACTTCGGGTCCGGCAGTGCGGGCGTGGGCTTATGTCCGCAAGTGCGTGGGAGCCGGACATCCCACCGGGCGGGGGGCGGGGCTGCCCCCCCTTTTCCGAGGTGCTATCCGCCCTCCGATCAAGCCCACGGCCCGGCCATCCCCAAAGTTCGGAAGAGGTTGAGCGGACACACCCCGCCGGCCCCGTCCGATGGATCATGGCTTGACCACATGCCCCTCCCCCGCGTCCGTGCTGAAAACCACACAAACTCCCCAGGCGACCTCCGGTGAGGAACCACATCCCGGACGCGAGAGAGACACCAAAGTGCAACACACAGTAAAATTCTTGTTAAGAATGCATTTAAGAGTTGAATCAGGCCGGTTTTAACCGTAGCTGCGTGGGCTGGAAATGGGTGCCTCGGCAGTCGGATCGCGCCAGCGGGATGCACTGGCGGACAGCAGCCAAAAGCACGGTCCGTAGAAGGAAGGACGGAATGCAAACCATCGCCGATCTGGTGCTGACCTTATCCGGCATCGTCGTACTGGGAGCCTTCACTTGGGCCACGCGGAAACACTTCGTGACCGCCAAAGCCCCGGTCGAGTTCAAGGTGATTTCCCTGGTGTCCATCACCGCATTCGCGGCGTTCCTCCACCAGCTCTGGACGCTGGAACAGGGCGTCGCGGCGCACGCGCTGGGGTTGTCGCTCTTCGCCGTGGCCCTGGTGCTGTTCGCGGCGGCGATCAGGGCATCGCGGAAGGACCGGCTGACTTTCGTGTTCGAGAAGGACGAACCCCGATTCCTTCTGAGGCACGGCCCCTACCGGGTCATCCGCCACCCCTTCTACACCTCGTACACGTTGTTCTGGATCGGGTGCGCGGTGGCAGCGGCTTCGCCGGTGTCGGCCCTCTTCGCGGCCATTCTCTTCGCCATCTACGTTGTCGCGGCCCGGACCGAGGAGGGCAAGTTCCAGCAGTCCCCCCTTGCGGCCGAATATGCCGCCTACCGGCGCGAAACCGGATTCTTCTGGCCCCGGCTGCGGGCCTAACGGCCAGGGGCGGCACACCCGTGCCGCCCCTTCCCGCCGCGAACCAAAACCCCTGATTTTTTCAGGCCCGGCGCGACCAGAAAAGGTCACCGCTGTTGACGGCGCGGTTGCGCAATATCCCGATTCGTGGCATTGAAAAAGATCGGGCAATCGCCATATCTAGGCAACTTCCCGATACACCCTGATCGACCTTGCGCCACAGGCAGAAGGTTCGTCGCGTCGCCACTGGGCCCCGCGGCGCTCATCGTGTCTGATGGCTCTCACGGACGGGGACTTTGCGCCGCTGCCTATCCGAGGCGGTCGGGATGGCTACGTGCCTGAGGAGAGATGGAAACGCCATGAAGAACACGCAAGTCGCAAACGACATCATCCCGCACGAGGACGCGCTCAGCCGCGCCATGCGGGAGGCGGGCCGTTTCCCCCTCCTCACCTCCGAGGAAGAGCAGCTCGTTTCCCGGCGTTGGCGTGACAACCGCGATCCCAAGGCCATGGAGACGCTCGTGCAGAGCCATCTCCGTCTGGTTGCCAAGATCGCGCGCGGGTTCTCGGGTTATGGGCTGCCGGTGGCCGACCTTATCGCGGAAGGCCACCTGGGCCTGATGCAGGCCGTGGAGAAGTTCGACCCGGACAAGGGGTTCCGCTTTAACACCTACGCGGTGTGGTGGATCCGGGCGGCCATCCAGACCTACATCCTGCACAACTGGTCGCTGGTGAAGATGGGCACCACCGCGGCGCAGAAGAAGCTGTTCTTCAACCTGCGCCGCCTGAAGGCCCAGTTGACCGAGATGGAGGTGGGCGACCTGCGGCCGGAAACGGTCAAGGCCATCGCCGAGGAACTGAACGTGCCGGAACAGGAGGTGATCGAGATGAATCGCCGCCTGGCCGCCACGGAAAGCTCGCTGAACGCGGAGGTCGGCGAGGACGGCGACGCCCAGATGCAGGACTTCCTGGTGGACGAGCGTCCGAGCCAGGAAACGCTGCTGGCCGACCGCCAGGAACTGACCCTGCGGCGCAAGCTGCTGGAGCGCAGCCTGGCCATGCTCAGCGACCGTGAGCGGCGCATCCTGGTGGAGCGCCGCCTCCGGGAGAACCCGACCACGCTCGAGGAACTCGGCAAGGAATACGCCGTGTCCCGCGAGCGCGTCCGCCAGATCGAGGCGCGCGCCTTCGAGAAATTGCAGAAGGCGATGCGCGTGGCAGCCCAGGCGGAGGCCCTCCCCCTCGCCGCCTGAGGCGCGCCGTGACCACCGCCCGGCCCGGACACCACCGGCGCCGGGCCTGATCCAACGGAGGCCTGACGTGACCTATTTCCCCACGATCGAGCTGGACGGGCAGACGCTCCTCCTGCTCAGCCGCGGGGCGCTCAGGTTGCAACCGGGCCAGTGGGTCCATTCCAAGACCCGCGGCTGCGGCCGTTATCTGAGGACCAACCCGCGCACGGGGTCCACATCCGTGTGCTGGGTGCGCCCCGGCGAGAACTTCGGCGCCTTCACGCAGCGCTTCCATCGCGCCTGCATGAAGGGGTTCGTTGGCCGGTACGCGCCGCGGTACGAGGCGGCCAAGGCCCTTCGGGACGCCGCCAAACGGATGCGCGAACTCGACCTCGAACCGGTCATCACCTGACCGCCGTCAACAATGCCCGCCATCCGGCCGGCACCCGCCCGGGTTGCCGGCCCTTTTTTTGTTCCGCGCGGGGATCCGGAACCCGGGCACCGTCCTCCTGTTGGCAGGGATCCGTGGACCATCCCAGGTCCGAAACGGATGCGAGTGAAGGAAACATGCTGAACCGGCTCAGTGTGGACGAGGTCCGACGTATCGCCGAAACCGCGCGCGACGCGGTGGCCGCCCGCGACCGCTTGGTGGGCGGGCTTCACAACATCGACCTTGGCGACCAGACGGACGAGCGCGGGTCGCGCAATCCCACCGACATCGACACGCTCAAGGTGATCGACCAGGCCGGCGGCGATGCGCGCTACGAGGCCCTGAAGGAAGCAATCCAACGCCTGGGCCCCGATGCCCGCCAGGAATTGAAGGCGCTCTACCTCCTTGGCCGGGGCGATTACACGGCCGACCAGTGGACCCAGGCGATGGACACCGCGGCCCAGAGCCCGCCGTCGGCCGACATCGACTATCTGTCCGAACGGTTGAACCTGCCGGAAGACCTGATGAAGGGGTTGCACAAGCTGCGGGCGCTTTAAAACCTTGGAATAGGATGCGAAGCGAAAGCGGCCGGCGGTTCCATCCGCCGGCCGCTTCCATTCCGCGGTGCACGGGTTAGCGGCGGATTGCCCGCCGTTGCGCCAGGGCGAACCCGGCCACCGCACCGGCCTGGGCAAGGACGAGCACGATCCCGGCCGCCGAGAGCACCGGCCCGGCGACAAGGGCGAGCGCCACGCTCCCCGCCACCCACGCCCAGTTCAACCACACGAACAAGGGCCGCAAGGCCGTCCGGCGTCCGCCGGGGCGGCCGAGCAGCATCAGGAACGCGGCCTCCAGCAGCAGGAAACCGCCCAACATCTGGAACCCGAGTGCGACGGCGGGATCACCGGCCAGCGCCGGCACCAGCAGACCGGCGGCGCGGTCGGCGAACAGCAGGCAGTCGATCCCGGCCAGGGCCTGGAAGATCGCCTGGAACAGGAAGGGACGGGACAGGCCGTCGATCCGGCCGGGAACGGTCGCGATGGTGCGGGTCGTCATGGCGTGCATCCTTCCGTCACGCTTGCGATGGGCACAGCCTGGGCACCCGCCCGCCGCCCCGCAATTACGTGCCGGGTAATTGCGCCGCCGCCGCCCGGATGGGACAAATGGGGCATGGCGACCCCCATCCCGTCCCGGACCCCGAACCAGGGCACCCGCACGAGCTTCGGGGACATGCTGCGGAGCTGGCGCCGGATCCGTCGGTCGAGCCAGTTGGATCTGGCGCTTGCCTGCGGCGTGTCGCAACGGCACCTGAGCTTTCTGGAGTCCGGCCGTGCCCGGCCCAGCCGCGGCATGGTCCTGAACCTCGCGTCCGCCCTGGACATGCCGCTGCGCCAGCAGAACGCGCTGCTGCTCGCCGCCGGCTACGCCCCCGCCTTCGGCCAGCGCCCGCTGGATACCGCCGACATGCGGCCGGTGACGGCGGCGGTGGAGCGCATGATGGCCCAACAGGCGCCCTACCCGGCCCTGCTGGTGGACGCCGCCTACAACCTGCTGCGGGCCAATGCCCCCGCCGTCGACCTGCTCGCCTTCCTGCTTGGCCGGGCACCGGCCCCCGACGGACCGGCGCCGAACCTGGTCCGCCTGCTTTTCGACCCCGACGGCCTGCGCCCCCATGTCGAGGATTGGCCGGTCACGGCGGCGTGGATGGTCCGGCGCCTCCGGGCGGAACTCGCCGGCGGGCATGGCGCCGGGGCGGGCGGGGATCTGGCCGCCCTGCTGTCCGATCCGGACATCGTGTCCGGTTTCGCCGACACCGGCGACGGGGCGGCCGACCTCCCGCCCGCACTCGTGCTCAAGCTGCGGCAGGGCGAGGTCCGGCTGGCGCTCCTGTCGATGATCGCGACGGTCGGCACGCCGCTGGACGCCGTGGCGCAGGACCTGCGGTTGGAGTTCTTCTTCCCCGCCGACGCGGCGACCGACCGCTGGTTCCGCGACCGGGCCGCCGCGTCGGGTTGAGGGCGCCCCTACAGCCCGAAGGGGAAGGTATCCGGCGTGGCGCCCGACGGCGGCGCCGACGGCAGCGGGCGGACGGCCCGGCTCGTGTCGAAGTAGACGTAGCGGTCGTATTGGCTCACCAGCCGGCAGGGGATGTAGTGGCTCCACCGCTCGGTTTCCGGCCGGTAGACCACGCCGATGAACCGCTGCAGCATCGGGCGGCCCAACTCCGTCAGCCCGTCCGGGGCCTCGTCGCCCAGGGCCAGGACAAAACGCGAAAGGCCGGCATCATGGCATGCCCGCTCCACACTGTCGGGCAGCGACGGAACCACGTCCCGGATCCGGACGGGCTCGCCCCAATCGTCGGCCGCCGCGACCGTACCCGCATGGGTCCCGAAACCCACCAGCCGGACCGCCCTTCCGGCCCCGCTCCGGTCATCCCCCCAACGTTCGCGGCAGAGCTGGCCCAGGTTCAGTTCCCCACGGTCCGCCATGCCCGTCGCGCGCGCATCGCCGATGTGGGAGTTGTGCGCCCATACGACGGCCTTGGCGCCGGGCCGCCAGTCCAGCAGCGCCTGCAGACTGTCCGCCATGTGGGTGTCGCGCAGGTTCCATGTGTCCTCCCCACCCAGGTACAGGGCGCGGTAGTAGCGCTCCGCATCCGCCACCAGCCGGGCGTTCTGGGCGGCGTCGAAATACTGGGCCCCACCCTGGCCGGCATACTCGATGCGCTTTTCCAGGAGGTCGCGCAGTGTGGCGAGCACACCCTGCTCGCACCGGCCGAACCCTTCCGACAGGGCGGCACGGCCGTACCGTTCCGGACGGTCCTGCCAGGGTTCCAAACAGGCGTAGCGTTTGCGCGCGGCCTTCCCCGTTTCGGGATCGATCCTGTCCAGGTAGTTCAGGACGGCCTGGATCGACGCCCGCATGCTGTAGAGGTCCAGGCCGAAGAATCCGACCTTGGCCTCGGGGTCCGGAACCCCGTCATTGTAGGCACGCATCCAGCCGATCAAATCCGCCATTTCCCGGTTCCGCCACATCCAGGTGGGGAAGCGCTGGAACGGGGGACCGTCCGCCGTCGAGGGCCGAGCGCCACCGCGCACCACCGCATCCACCTGCGCGGCATCCGGCCAGTCGGCCTCCACCGCGACGATGGTGAAGCCGTGGCGTTCGACGAGCCGGCGGGTGATGGCGGCCCGCGCCCGGTAGAATTCGGACGTCCCGTGGCTCGACTCGCCCAGCAGCACGATCCGCGCGCTGCCCAGATCGTCGAAGGCGTCCGCGAACACGGCATCGTCCGGGTCCGGCAGGGGCCGGGCCGCCCGCGCGATACGATCCGCCAGCACGCCGCGGGCGGGTGTGTGGGTGTCCATGCGAGCCCCTCGTCTTGTCCGGTGTCCGGCTTGGCGGGATCGCGCAAGCAACCGATGCATGGGGGGCGAGTTCCCGGACCGGCCAGAGGCGGGCGTGGCAACTTCCACCGGGGTTTCGGGTTCTTCTCCGGCCAGGGCTCCGGCATGCGGTGGGCGTGGAATCGATGTTCGGGCTGACATTCCTCGGAACGGCCGCCGCTGTGCCATCGTCGGAGCGCGGGCTGCCCGCGGTGCTGCTGGAACACGGTCCGCACAGGTTCCTGGTGGACTGCGGCGAGGGCACGCAGCGCCAGCTGCTGCAAAGCGGGCTCGGCTTCCGGCGTCTGGACAAGGTGTTCCTGACCCACGTCCATGCCGACCACATCCTCGGCCTTCCCGGCCTGATCGCCACGCTCGCACAATGGGAAGCGGCACCGCGGCTGGACATCCATGCCGGCCCCGCGACCCTGCGGACCGTGCGGGCCCTGGTGGACGGCCTTTGGCCGAATGGCGTCGCCGGCATCGACGTTCGGTTCGTGGCGGTGGAAACCGGGCGCGTGTGGGAGGGCGGGGATCTGCGGGTGGATGCCTTTCCCCTGCGCCACCGCGGGACCGAATGCTTCGGCTACCGGTTCGAGGAGATGCGCCCGGTCCACCGGCTGGACGGGGCGCGTCTTGATGCGCTCGGCGTTCCGTCCGGGCCGATGCGCAGCCGGCTCGCCGCCGGCGAGACCATCGTCCTCGCCGATGGCCGCCATGTCCGGCCGGGGGATGTGGCGGGCGCCCCGCGTCCCGGCCTGAAGGTGGCCGTGCTCGGCGACACGGTGTTTTTCCCGGACCTCGTCCGGGCGGTCGCCGGATGCGACCTCCTGGTCACGGAGGCGACGTTCACGGCGGAGGACGCCGGACGGGCCGCCGCCGCCGGGCACATGACCGCCACCGAAGCCGCCACGCTCGCCCTCGAAGCGGGGGTCCGGTCCCTGTGGCTGACCCATGTCTCGCACCGGACGACGGGCGAGGCGGTGGCGGCGGAGGCCCGGGCCGTGTTCGCGGACGCCCGCGTCGCATCGGATTTCGACCGTGTTCAGGTCTCGTCGGAGCAGAGGTGACCCATGGACATGACGGTGCGTCGGATCGAAGTCGGAACCGCGTCCGGTGCGGACCCCTGGCGGCCGGTCCGCTTCGACACCGACCGGGGCCCCATCGACGCGCACTGGTATCCGGCGGAGACCGACCCCGCCGCCTCCGCATGCGGGGGCATCGTCTGGGTCGGCGGCGTGGGCGACGGCCTCGATACGCCGGCGCGGGGCCTTTATCCGCGTCTGGCCGCGGATCTGGCCACCCGGGGCGTGCATTCGCTGCGGATCAGGTTCCGCACACCGACCCATCTCCCCGAGGCCGTGCGCGACACCGTCGCCGGCCTGCGTTTCCTGTCCGAACGCGCCGGGCCGGCGCTGGGGGTGGTGGGGCATTCGATGGGCGGGGCCGTCGCGATCCAAGCCGCCGCGGCGGAGCCGGGCGTCGTGGCGGCGGCCACCCTGGCGACCCAGGGCTACGGCGCGGGACAGGCGGACCGCCTGGGCCCCCGGTGCGCCCTGCTGCTGATCCACGGCATGGAGGACGACATCCTCCCGCCGTCCTGCTCGCAATACGTCCACGGGCTTGCCCGCGACCCGAAGCGCCTGGTCCTTCTGCCGGGTGCCGGGCACGCGCTGGACGAGGCGGCCGAGGTGGTGGAACGCGAAATCCTGGACTTCCTGCTCGCACGCCTGGACGGCACCGGCCCGCGGGTGGAATGAGCAGGTCGGACCGCGCCGCGGCCGTCCGAAGGGGAACCGCGGCGGGGACGTGGAACGGGCAACCACCCCTTTCAGACTCGCGGCTTGACACGCGGACACTTCGCCGCAAGAAGTGTTCCAATTGCGGCTACCTCGAACCAAACAACCGGCCGTCAAAGCCAATCCCCGCCGCAGGGAGCGGCGGCGACGGTGGCGTCCATCCGGACGACCCCGCGCAAAAATCGGCCAAGCCGTCAGGGAGCACGTACGGAATGAGAATCCTTTCCACGGCGCTGATGGTCGGCGGCATGGCGTTCGGCGCCATCTCCCCGGCACTGGCCCAGACCCCGAAGACCACGCTCGTCCTCGCGGACAAGATCGACGACATCGTCTCGATCGACCCGCACGAATCGTTCGAGTTCTCGGGCAGCAACATCATCCACAACGTCTACGACCAGCTGTTCGCGCTCGACCCGATGAACCCGGGTCAGGGCTTCAAGCCCGGCCTGGTCGAGCGGTACACGCTGTCCGACGACGGCCTGGTCTACACGTTCAAGCTGCGGGAAGGCGTCAAGTTCCATTCGGGGAACGACCTGACCGCCGCCGACGCGGTCTATTCGCTGCAGCGCGCGATCCGCATCAACAAGACGCCCGCCTTCATCCTGAAGAACTTCGGCCTGAAGCCCGAGAACGTCGCGGAGGTCATCAAGCAGACCGGCCCGCACGAGTTCACGCTGAAGGTCGACAAGCCCTATGCCCCCAGCTTCGTGCTGAACTGCCTGACCGCCATGATCGCGTCGGTGGTGGACAGCAAGCTTGTCCAGCAGAACGCCGGCAACGACGAGGGCAACACCTGGCTGAAGCAGAATTCGGCCGGTTCCGGCGCCTTCCGCCTGGTCCGTTTCCAGCCGTCGGAAAGCTACACGCTGGAGCGCAACCCGAACTGGTGGCGGCACAAGACCCAGATCCAGCGCGTCGTGATGCGCCACATCCCCGAGCCGAGCGCCCAGCGCCTGCAGCTCGAGCGCGGCGACATCGACGTGGCCAACGTGCTGCAGCCGCAGGACATTGAGGCGCTGCGCCAGAACAAGAACATCAAGGTCGTGGACACCCTGAAGGGGTACATCGGCTATGTGGTGCTGAACCAGAAGCACCCGATCCTGTCCAAGCCCAAGGTGGTCGAGGCGGTCAAGTACCTGATCGACTACGAGGGCATGCACAACAGCTTCCTGCGGGGTCAGTACGTCGTCCATCAGACGTTCCTGCCGCGCACCTTCCTGGGCGAGTTGAACGCCACCCCGTACAAGCTCGACGTCGCGAAGGCCAAGCAACTGCTGGCCGAAGCCGGCCATCCCAACGGCTTCGAAGTGACCCTGGACGTCGGCAACGTCTTCCCGTTCCTCGACGTCGCCCAGTCGATCCAGTCGACCTTCGGCCAGGCCGGGATCAAAGTGAACATCGTCCCGGCGGAACGCCGCCAGGTCCTGACCAAGTACCGCGCCCGCAACCACGAGATGCTGATCCAGCAGTGGGGTCCGGACTACTCGGATCCGCACACCAACGCGGACACGTTCACCTCCAACCCGGACAACTCGGACGCGGGTAACAACGTCGGCAAGCTGGCGTGGCGCACGGCCTGGGACATCCCCGACCTGACCAAGCTGACCGAGGCCGCCGTGCTGGAGCGCGACACCAACAAGCGCGTGCAGATGTACCATCAGCTCCAGCAGGAGGTTCTGCAGCGCGGCCCGTTCGCGATCATCAACCAGCAGATCGCGCAGTCGGGCGTGCGCAACAATGTGGACGGCTTCATCTATGGCGCGCCGGTCATGCCGGCCGTCTACTGGCTGACGACGAAGCAGTAACAAGCAGACCCGGGTACCGTGCGGGAGGGGCGTTCATCGCCCCTCCCGTTTTCTTGTATACTCCGGGGCGGAACCGTCGTAACGGAACCCACAACCGGCCGCTTCGGGCGGTCCCATCACGTTCGGCGGCAGGCTCTGAAGTCAGTGCTGTACACCATTCTCAACCAGGAACCGGGGCGAACCGCCGGGCGGGGCAGGATGGCGGACTTCACGCCATGCGGCGTGATCCCGGTGGCCTTGCATTGGATCGCCTTGCCACAAGTTGCAACAAGGGTGCCTTTGACGTGACTGGCCTCAGTTCGTCCATCAGCCGGGGAACCAACGCACTTCGCGGAACGCGCTGGGGCCGTGGTGTCCATCGGACGGCCGAAATCCTCTTCCAGGTGTCCTTGACATTCCTGGGGCTGCTGGCCGTTACCTTCTTCATCGGCCGCGTGATTCCGATCGACCCGGTGATCGCGGTCGTGGGCGACCGCGCGCCGCCGGACGTCTACGAAGCCGCGCGCAAGGCGCTGGGTCTCGACCGGCCGCTGTGGGAACAGTTCCTGATGTATGTCGGGAACGTCCTCACCGGCGATTTCGGAACCTCGATCCTGACCAACCGGCCGGTGATCGAGGATATCGGCCGCTTCTTCCCGGCAACCCTTGAGCTGGCGACCATCGCCACGATCATCGGCGTGGTCCTGGGCGTGCCGGCCGGCATCGCCGCCGCCGTCTACCGCAACCGCTGGCCCGACCAGATCGTCCGCGTCCTCGGCCTTGTGGGCTACTCGGTCCCGGTGTTCTGGTTCGGCCTGATGGGCCTGCTGCTGTTCTACGGCATCCTGGGCTGGGTCGCGGGGCCGGGCCGGCAGGGCGTGTTCTACGAGGACCTCTTCGAGCCCATCACCGGCGTGATCCTCATCGACGCCATCCTGATGGGCGAGTGGGATGCGTTCTGGGATGCGGTCGGCCACGTCATCCTTCCGGCCTCGATCCTCGGGTACTATTCGCTGGCCTACATCAGCCGAATGACCCGCAGCTTCATGCTGGAGCAGATGTCCCAGGAATACATCGTGACGGCCCGGGTGAAGGGCATGTCCGAGGCCCGGGTCATCTGGGTGCACGCCCTGAAGAACATATCGGTCCAGCTCATCACCGTGATCGCGCTCAGCTACGCGAGCCTTCTGGAAGGTTCGGTCCTGACCGAGACCGTGTTCGCGTGGCCGGGCATCGGCCGCTATCTCACCAACGCGCTGCTCTCCGCCGACATGAATGCCGTCCTGGGTTCGACGGTGGTTGCGGGCGCCATCTTCGTCGGCATCAACATGCTTTCAGACGTGCTCTACCGCCTGCTGGATCCGAGGGCGAAATGACGGCGATCAGTCAAAAAGGCGGCAGCCCGCACGGCTGGCGGGCCCGGCTGCTGTCCGACACCCCACGTTCGCGCGGCGAGGCCAAGCTCAGCCAGATCTACCGGGGCTGGCTGCAGTTCCAGCGCAACCGCTTGGCGCTGCTCGGCCTTGCCATCGTGCTGCTGCTGGTCCTGGCCGCGGTGTTCGCGCCCCAGATCGCGACCCACGACCCCTATGCCCAGAACCTGGAGCGCCGGTTGCTGACCCCCGGCGAATTCGGGCACTGGCTCGGCACCGACGAGTTCGGACGCGACGTGTTCTCGCGCCTGGTCTACGGCGCCCGGATCACGCTCTACATCGTCATCCTGGTGGCGGCCACGGCCGCCCCGCTCGGATTGCTGGTCGGCACGGCGGCCGGCTATCTCGGCGGCTGGGTCGACACGGTGCTGATGCGCATCACCGACGTGTTCCTGGCCTTCCCCCGGCTGATCCTGGCGCTCGCCTTCGTCGCGGCCCTGGGTCCGGGGATCGAGAACGCGGTCATCGCCATCTCCATCACCTCGTGGCCGCCCTATGCCCGCATCGCGCGGGCCGAGACGCTGACCGTCCGCAACAGCGATTACATTGCGGCGGCGTGGCTTCAAGGCGCCGGCAAGACGCGGATCCTGTTCGGCCACGTCATGCCCATGTGCGTGTCCAGCGTGATCGTCCGCGTCACCCTGGACATGGCCGGCATCATCCTGACCGCCGCCGGCCTCGGGTTCCTCGGTCTGGGCGCACAGCCGCCGTCCGCGGAATGGGGTGCCATGATTTCCAGCGGCCGACGGTTCCTCCTGGACCAGTGGTGGGTCGCCACCATCCCCGGTGTGGCGATCTTCCTCGTCAGCCTCAGCTTCAACCTTCTGGGAGACGGGATGCGAGACGTCCTGGACCCGCGCAGCCAATGACCAACGCCTCCCCCCTCCTCCGCGTCGAGGATCTGAACATCTCCTTCGACACCCCCACGGGACAGGTGCGCGCGGTCCGCGGCGTATCCTTCGCCCTCGGCCGGGAAAAGCTCGGCATCGTGGGGGAGTCCGGCTCCGGCAAGTCGATCACCGGCCGCTCCCTTCTGAAGCTCCTGCCGCCCTACGCGAAGGTGCAGGCGAAGCGGATGGAGTTCGACGGCATCGACCTGCTGAACGCCACCGGCAAACAGCTCCGCGGCATCCGCGGCCGACGCATCTCGCTGGTCCTGCAGGACCCGAAATTTTCGCTGAACCCGGTTATGACGATCGGCGAACAGGTGTCCGAAGCCTACCGGATGCACAGCAGGTCCGGCCGCGCGGAAGCCAAGCGCAAGGCCATCGAGATGCTGAACGCCGTCCGCATCCGCGACCCCGAACGCGTGTACAACCTGTACCCGCACGAGGTTTCGGGCGGCATGGGCCAGCGTATCATGATCGCCATGATGCTGATCCCGAACCCGGACCTCCTGATCGCCGACGAGCCCACCTCGGCCCTGGACGTCACGGTCCAGATGCAGGTGCTGGCCATCCTCGACGACCTGGTCACCCAGCGCGGCATGGGGCTGGTGTTCATCAGCCACGACCTGAACCTGGTCGCCAGCTTCTGCGACCGGATCATCGTCATGTATGCCGGCCGGATCGTGGAGACCTGCCGCGCGTCCGAACTCCACCAGGCGAAGCACCCCTACACGCGCGGCCTGCTGGAAAGCCTGCCGCGCATCGACGACACACGGATCGAGTTGCCGACCCTGCAGCGCGATCCGGCGTGGTTGGAGGCCTGAGACGATGGCGGAACCGATGATCGAGGCCCGCAACCTCGAGGTGACGTTCGGGCATGGCCCGTCCGCCGTCCGGGCGGTGCGCGGTGTTTCGTTCCACGTGGCCGATGGCGAGAGCTTCGGCCTGGTGGGCGAGTCGGGCTCGGGGAAATCGACCGTGCTGCGGGCCCTGGCGGGGCTCAACCAGCAATGGTCCGGCACCTTGACAATGGCGGGCGCGCCCGTCGGCCAGCGGCGGGACAAGGTTTTTTTCCGCCAAGTCCAGATGGTGTTCCAGGATCCCTATGGTTCGCTGCATCCGCGGCACACCATCGACCGAACCCTGTCCGAGCCGCTGCGTATCCATGGCGTCAGCAACGCCGAGGAGCGAATCGAACAAGCGTTGCGGGACGTCGGGCTCGGCCCGCAGTTCCGCTTCCGCTACCCCCACCAGCTGTCCGGCGGGCAGCGCCAACGCGTGGCCATTGCCCGTGCGCTGATCCTGGAACCGCGCATTCTGCTGCTGGACGAACCGACCTCCGCGCTGGACGTTTCGGTGCAGGCCGAAATCCTCAACCTGCTGCGGCGGATCCGGGAGCAGCGCAAGCTCACCTACATCCTGGTCAGCCACAACCTGGCCGTTATCGCCTACATGTGCGACCGGCTGGCGGTAATGAACCGGGGCCAGGTGGTGGAGGAAATGACGGTGGAGGAGTTGCGCCGGCACGCGCCGAAGGAGGCGTACACGCGCCAGCTTCTGGCCGCCAGCGAAGGCTACGACCGCGCCAGCGTCGATAGGATGGTGACCTTCGATTGACCGCCCGGGCGGCTGGCCAAGCCCTGCGCCGGCGGCCGATGGCCGCCGGCGGACTGGTCAGGCCCGCCCTGGCACCCCGCCTTTGCGGGCGGCGCCGTTCCCGCCCTTGCGGGCGACGCCGTTCCCGCCCGCTCTCGCGGCCTTCGGTGCGCTTTCCGACGTGGCCGGGGGCGCATCGACCAGGAGATCCGGCGCATCCAGAAATGCGCGGCGGGCCGCGAGGACGTGGGCACGCATCACGGCATCCGCCCATGCGGGATCCTGCGCGGCAATGGCCGCGATCAGCTCCGCATGGTGGATGAACATCCGCTGCAGGGTTTCCCGGCTGAAACGGTTGAACGCCGGCCGCAACAGCGGCGGGCTGGTGACCTGCAACGTGAGTGCGCTGAACACTTCGTTCCGGCAGCCCGCGACAATGGCTTCGTGGAACTCCCGGTTGAGTTTGGCGAGCACGGACCGGTCCGGATCGGCGGGATTCACCAGCATGCGGGTCATGTCCGCATCGAGCCCGCGCAGCCGATCCAGGTCCACCTGGGCCTCCGGCGATGCCGCTTGGCGCGCGGACAGGGCTTCGAGCTCCTGGCGCATTTCGAAATAGTCGAGCAGGCGTTGCCGGGTCCAGGTGGTGACGAACGCCCCCTGGTTCGGCTTGAAGATCACCACCCCCTCGGTCGCAAGCCGGTGGATGGCCTCACGCACCGGGGTTCGGCTCACGCCGATGGCCTCGGCCAATGCCTCTTCCTTCAAGTGCGTTCCTTGAGCCAGCTCACCGGTCGCGATGTATTCGCGAATGACCCAGTACGCTCTGTCGGCCGCCTTCGCCAAGGAACTCTCCCCGCCCCAGAAGTCCAAAGGTAAACGGGGCGTATCATCCTCCAATAAGGGCGGATCCGCAATGAAAGCGGGCACACGATGACGGTCCGCTAAACCGGCATGGCCTCGGCGTGACCTGCGGAACCCCTGGGAGCGGGAGCCGTGTGCTCACGGTGGTCCACCGGGAGGCGCCCCGGGACCCGGTTCCCCGCCGGTCAGTATTGGACGAACGCGTTGCGGTACGCGATCAGGATCGGGCTCAGCAGATAGTCCAGGGGGGTCCGGCTGCTCATCAGGATCTGGGCATCCACCGGCATGCCGGGCACCAGCCGGATATCGGGCGGAAGCTTCGCCTGCTCGAGGTCGAGGTGGATGCGGACCTGATAGCTGCTGCGCTGGGTGTGGGGTTCGGTCAGCAGGTCGGCCGAGACCTGGATGACCGTCCCGGGCACGGCCCCGACGGTACGGGTGTCGAAGGCGGAGAGCGAGACATGGACCGGCAGGCCGGCCGCCACGTCCCGGATGTCGCGGGGCTCGACCTTCACTTCGGCGATCAGGGGCTGGCTCGCGGGGACCACGTCGGCGATGGCTTCGCCGGGCCCGATGACCGACCCGGCAACGCGCGACCCCAACCCCACGATCACGCCATCGTCCGGCGCGATCACGTCGCGGGTGCGCAACCGGTTTTCGGCGTCGCGGCGCTCCTCGGCCAAGCGGGCCAGATCGGCACGGACGGTGTTCAGATCGTTCAAAATCCGCTCGCGCCGCTCCTCGGCCTTGCGGCCGACCTCGGTCCGGGCCTCGGCGATCATCTGGCGGATCTGGGCAGACCGGGCCCCCAGTTCCTGGCTGCGCGCCTGCAACCGGACCTCGTCCTTCTGCTGGTCGATCACCTTGATCCGTGGCGCGTTGCCCCGCTCGGCAAGCTGGCGGGTAACGGCCAGCTCCTGGCGCAGGAACCCGAGTTCGGCATCGACGAGGCGCCGTTGTTGCTCAAGGTGCCCCGCTTCCGCCTCCAGCGCACCGACCCGCTCCCGCAGGAGGGCCTGTTCGGCCGTACGCTGCGCCACGCGTGCCGCGAACAGACCCTGCTGGTCGGCGACCAACTTGGCGACCGGGGAGGGAAGCTGCTGGCCGGTCAGTTGTACCGGCCATTCGATCCGGTCCGCCTCGGCCAGCTCGGCGGCCAAGCGCGCTTCCATGGCGGTCTTCGTCAACCAATCCGAGGTCAGCGCCTCGAGCCGAGCCGAGGCCGTAACCGAGTCGAGACGCAACAGAACCTGACCGGCGCGGACCGTGTCACCGTCCCGGACGAGCACCTCCCCGACGATGCCGCCTTCGGAATGCTTGACGGACTTGCGGCCGGTCTCGGGCACGAGTTGCCCCTGGGCGATCACCGCGCCGTGTATCTCGGCCAGCGCGGCCCAACCGCCCATGCCGCCCATGCCGATCGCAACGATCGCAAGCCCGGCCAGGATCTGTCCGCGGATGTCCGTCGGCGGGACGGGAGAGGCGGGCCTGGCCGACCCGGCGTCTGCCGGGACCGGTAGGGTTCCGGGGTTGGCCAGGACGGCGGGACGGCTGTTCGGCGTTACGACGACGGTTCCGGTCATGGGGCCTTCCAGTCAGTCAAGGTGGCGCCGGTGGCGGCGATCGGGTTGGGAGGTCATCTCGTGATGCGGGCGGTCGCCTCGATCGGACGCGGATCCCGCTTGGCCTGCGCCACCACGTGTTCGGCCGGTCCGTACGCGGCAACGGCACCGCCGTTGAGGACCATGACCTTGTCGGCCAGTTCGAGCAGCGAGCTCTGGTGCGAGAAGACGACGATCGTCGTGCCCGACACCTTCGCATCGCGCAGGATCTGGCGCAGCATCTCCAACCCGTTGACGTCCAGGCTCGCCAACGGCTCGTCCAGGATCAGAAGGTGCGGCTTCCCGCAGATCGCACGGGCGAGCATCAGCCGGCGCAGGCCGCCGCCGCCCAGCGCGGGCAGGGCTTCGTTCGCGTCGGTGTCGTAGCCCAGCGGCAGGGTCGCGACGAGCGGAGCGAGCCCCACCTTGGCGGCCGCCTCGGTGATTTCCGCCTCCGAGGCACCGAACCGTCCGATGGTCTCGGCGATCGTGCCGGGCAGCAGCAGCGGCTGCTCGGGCAGGTAGCCGATGGGATGGCGCCGCTCGGGATCGGGGGCGCAGGTGTCCACGCCGTCCAACCGGGCGCAGCCGCCCTGCGGACGAATGGCACCGGCCAGGATGCGGGCCAGGGTGGACTTTCCGGCGCCGTTCGGCCCCAGCACCAACAGGCATTCCCCACGGTCGAGCGCGAAGGTGGCGCCCTTCAGGGCGGCCTGCGGGGCACCCGGCGGGATGAAGAAGACATTGTCGACCACGACACGCCCGGTGGTGGTCGCAACCTCCATGCGGCGGGCCACGATCAGCTCCTGCACCGGCTTGCGCAGGCGGGTCGCCGCACGTACGGCCTTCACGCAGCCGCCCCAGCCGCCGAACACCAGTTCGAAGGGGGCGAGCGCCTTGGCCATCAGAAGCGAGGTCGCGATCATCCCGCCGAAGGACAGGTGCTGCTCGATCACCAGCATCGCGCCAAGGCAGGTCACGCCGATCTGCAGCAGTTGCCGGACCCACCGGGTCGCGGCGGCGACGGCCGCGCTGCGGTCACCCGCGGACGCCGCCAGGGCGGAGGACGCCAGGGCGGACGATGTCCAGCGCTCCAGCGCGCCGCCGAGCATACCAAGCGCCCGGACGGAACCACCCTGCCCGGCCACAACCTCGGCGAAGCGGTTGGATTGCGTCCCGTACTTGCGGGCCTCGGCACCGGCGTCGCCGACGGAATTGCCGATGAGGCCCAGTGCGAACAGAAGCAGCGCGCCGACCGCCATCAGGCCGAACAGCTGCGGATGGATGCAGTAGATCACCACCGCGTAGATGGGCGCCCACGGCAGGTCCAGAACACCGGCCGCGGTCGGGCGGGACAGGAAGCCCTTGACCTCGGTCAGGTCGTTCATGCGCCCCATGTCGCGCGTCATCGCCGCCTCGGCCGCCAGGGGCTTGCGCAGGGCGACTTCCAACTGGTTCCCGGCACGGGTCAGAAGGCGGCCCCGCACGATCTCCAGCAGGGTTGCGATGGTCAGCGCCAGCACCGTGACCACGGTCAGCAGTGCAAGGGTGTTCAGGTTATGGCTGGGGATTGCGCGTCCGAAGACCTGCAACGAGTACAGGGGGACAACCAGCATCAGCAGGTTGGCGCCGGTGCCAAACAGGAACGCTGCGGTCAGGGTAGGGCCGAGGCGTCTGAGCCCGGCGGAGGCCGTCGGTCGGAGCGACATGGCGGGTCCTCTGCTGCGAGTGGATGAGGGGGCAAACAGCACGCCTCGCGGTAAACACCCCCTTAACCACAACGACCCGTCACATCATTATCACGGCGGATTTCCGCTACTTCGGCGCGTCCTTCGCCTCCGCCCGGAGCAAGGCGAGGCCGCTTCCGACCACGATCGCCGATCCGGCCGCCAGGCCCAGGGTCGGCATGTCGCCCCAGACCGCCATCCCGAACCCGACACCCCAGAGCATCGCCGTGTATTCGAAAGGGGCCAGCACCGACGCCGGGGCCATGCGGAAGGCCGCGGTGAACAGGATGGTGAGTACGCCGCCCAGCAGCCCGACCCCGACGAGCAGGGTCCAGCCCGCCAGATCCGGCAGCGTCCACCCCAGGGGTGCGGACAGGGCCGATACCCCAGCCATCGTCACGGTCGCCGACACGGCGATGGCGGCCGTGGTCTCCTCCCGCGACAGCCGGCGGATCAGCACGGCCGACAGGGCGTAGAAGAACGCCCCCGCCAGCGCGGCGAGCGCCCCCAGGCTGAACGTCCCCTCCCCGCCCGGCTTCAACATGACCAGCACGCCGGCGAAGCCGACCAGGATGGCGGCCCAGCGCCGCCCCCCCACGCGCTCGCCCAGCAGGGGGGCCGACAGCAGCGCAATCATCAACGGTGCCGTGAAGCCGATCGCGTAGGCGTCGGCCAGCGGCAGTTCGCGGAACGACAGGAAGAAGAACAGCGCGGCGGCGGCCTGCACAAGCCCGCGCGACAGGCAGGCCACCGGCCGCCTGGGCACCAGGCTCCGCCAGCCGCCCCGGGGGACGGCCCAAAGCAGCAGCGGCACAAGGCCGAAGAAGCTTCGAAAGAAGACGATCTGGCTGATCGGATGGGCATCCGACGCCAGCTTGATCAGCACATCCATGCAGGCGCCCACGAACACGGCGCCGACATAGAGGCCGACACCCCGGAGCACGGCGCCGGGGGCGGGAAGGTCGATAGCGGTCATGGTGGAACCCTGACCGATGCGGTCGTGTCCGTCCAGTCCGGATGCCCCGCTTTCCGGCGACGCATCCCCCATTGGTCGAACGTACGATCGTTCAAAAGGCCTGAAATTGCGCGAAGCGTCCGCTATGCTGCGGACAACACACAAAAATATGGGAGGGAAGGCTTATGCGCGGTCTGATGATGGACATGCCCCTGTTGATCTCCTCGATCCTGGAGCATGGAGCCCTTTACCACGCGGACAGCGAAATCGTTTCCCGGACCGTCGAAGGGCCGATCCACCGCTATACCCTGGGGGATGCCGCCCGGCGCGTCCGCAAATTGGCCAACGCCCTCGATTCCCTCGGCGTCAAACTCGGCGACAGGGTCGCCACGCTGGCCTGGAACGGGTACCGGCACTTCGAGGCGTACTACGCCGTGTCCGGGTTGGGCGCCGTGCTGCACACCATCAACCCGCGCCTGTTTCCGGCCCAGATCGCCTATATCGTCAATCACGCCGAGGACCAGTACATCCTCGTCGACCTCACCTTCGTCCCGCTGCTGGAAGCGCTCGCGGACCAGCTCAAGACGGTGAAGGGTTACGTCATCTTGACCGACCGGGCGCACATGCCCGCGACCAAGCTGCCCAATGCCATCTGCTACGAGGACCTGATCGAAGGGCAGAGCGACGCCATCGCATGGCCGGAGTTCGACGAGCGCACCGCCTCTTCGCTCTGCTACACCTCCGGCACGACCGGCAACCCGAAGGGCGTGCTGTACAGCCATCGCTCGACGGTTCTGCACTCCATCACCATCGTGCAACCGGACGTGATGAACCTGTCCTCGCGCGATTGCATGCTGCCGGTCGTGCCGATGTTCCACGTCAACGCCTGGGGCATCGCCTATGCCCAGCCGATGGTCGGCTGCAAGCTGGTGCTGCCGGGCCCCAAGCTGGACGGCGCCTCGCTCCACGAACTGATGGAAACGGAAGAGGTCACGGTCTCGGCCGGCGTCCCCACCGTCTGGCTCGGCCTGCTGAACCATGTGGCCGCCATCGACGGCCGGTTCACCCATCTGAAGCGCACCATCATCGGCGGCTCGGCCGCCCCGCCGGCCATGATCCGGACGTTCCAGGAAAAGTACGGGGTCGACGTGCTCCACGCCTGGGGCATGACCGAGATGAGCCCGTTGGGAACGCTGAACACGCTGAAGCGCAACATGCTCCGCTTGCCCGATGAGGAGAAGTTCCGGGTCCGCTGCAACCAGGGGCGCGTCATCTACGGTGTCCAGCTTCGGATCACCGACGACCAGAACAAGGAACTGCCGCGCGACGGCAAGGCCTTCGGCCATCTCCAGGTGCGGGGCCCCTGGATCGCCAGCGAATACTTCCGGGACGGAAAGACGGGGACCTTCACCGAAGACGGTTGGTTCGACACCGGGGACGTCGCGACGCTGGATCCGAACGGGTACATGCAGATCACCGACCGGGCCAAGGACGTGATCAAGTCGGGCGGCGAGTGGATCAGTTCCATCGACCTGGAAAACATCGCCGTCGCCCATCCCGACGTGGTCGAAGCCGCCGCCATCGGCGTCCATCACCCGAAATGGGACGAGCGCCCACTGCTGGTGATCGTCCGCAAGCCGGACAGCAACCTGACGCGCGAGGAGATGCTGGCCTTCTTCCAAGGCAAGGTCGCGAAGTGGTGGATGCCCGACGACGTCGTGTTCGTCGAAGAGCTGCCGCACACGGCGACCGGCAAACTGTCCAAGCTGAAGATCCGCGAGCAGTTCAAGGACTACCGCCTGCCCGACGTGGCCTGAGGCCCGCCCCCACGCCGGGGATTTTGCCAAGGGTTTTTGCCAAAGGTTCTTGGTCGCCCCGACTGGGCCATCGCCGGGCCTAAGCCGCCCGGGCGATGGCCCGGCGGACGGCCTGCACGACCATTGCCGGCCGTTCCAGGTGCGGGGCATGGCCGACGCCTGGAATGCGGCTCACGCCCACTTGCGCGGGAAGGCCATCGGCCGCGGCCACCGGCACGATACCGTCGGCGTCCCCCCAGACCACCTCGACCGGGCACCGCAATCCGGCCAACAGGGGGCGGAAGTCGTGCCGGGCCGTCCCGTCGGGTTCGAACAACGCATCCGCGATGGTCCGCAGCGCCTCGGGCACACCGGGCGTGCGCTTGTAGGCAAGCACGAGGTCGACCACCTGCGAGCTGATCATCCGCGTGTCCGCCAGGATCCGCGCCATCAGCGGCGGAACCTGCTCGGGCCGGTCGAGGGCGATGAAGTCCTCCACGAACGGCTTGTTGGCCGGGGTCCCGAAGGCGGCCGGCGCCACCAGGGTCAACGACCGGACGCGCTGCGGCGCCGCTTCGGCAAAGGCCAGCGCAACCGCACCACCCATGGAGTGCCCGACCACATGCACCGGTCCGGCCGCCACCGCGTCCAGGAAACCGCGGACGGTGTCGGCGAAGAAGGACAGGGTTCCCGGCCCCACATCCTTGGTCGAACCGCCATGGCCCGGCAGGTCCGGTGCGAAGGTGCGGGCGGTCTCGGCGATACGGGGTTGGACCAGCATCCAGCTCAGCCGGTCGCCGCCGTACCCGTGGATGAAGACGACGGTTTCGGCCCCCCGCCCCTCGGCGGCATAGCGGATGGTCCGGCCGGCGACCTCGACGGTGCGGACGGGCGGTGTTAGCGGCGGTTGCGCCATGGGATCTTCCGACGACACGATTGGCATGGGCGCGGGGCGGACTCAGTGCCCGCCCTTGATCGCCTTCGAGGCCTCCCAATAGCCGAGTCCGGCCCCGTCCAGGAAGTGGATGTGCTTGCCGGCGGTGACATCCCCGACAAGGCAGGTCATGGTCGCGTTCGCCATGCGGGCGGTGCCGTACCGGATGGTCCCGCGGGCCGCGTGGGCGGCAAGGATGGCCTCGATCCGGTCAGCATCCGCATGCGAGACATCGATCACCATGCGCAGCCCCCCGGACATCTTCCGGTAGTCCGACCGCTGGCCGATCGCCTTCACATAGGCGCGCGCATCGAAGCCGCCGAGCTTGCGGCCGCTCTTCGACAACAGGGCGACGAGCAGCACCGCCCCGGCGATTTGCAGCGCCCGCAACGGCCGCCTGGCGGGGCGGACGGCCCCCAGTTCCAGCCACAGGCTCCGCCACCGGGGCAGCCAGCGCGGGTTCAAGCCGTTGCCGCCGGCGACCGGGCTGGCCGTTTCGGTGTCGATGGCCGCCGCGATCTCCCGGCACAATCCATCCAGCACGGCTGTGGCATCGTGCGTCCGACCGCCGCACGCATCGGCGATCAGGCACAGGATCGTTCCATGGCGGGACTGCACCGGCTCCCACCGGCAGGAAAGCGCACCCAGCCCCGGAACCTCGCCGCTTTCGGGGGATAGGGTGAAGCGGCCGGCCTTCAACAGAACCTCGGCTTCGGCGGCACCCTCGCCCAGGAACAGACCGTTCACATTGCCGGGGGCGAGTTCGTGGAGCGCCACCAGGACCGGTCCGGCAAGCGATGCGACCGGAACCAGCCCCACACGCAGGTCGACCTTCGCATGTGCGGCCGACCAGGCCGCCACCCGCCGCAAGGCGCCCGACGCCGCCTCGACGGCACTGGGCGGGACCGCGGCGATCGCACCATCACCCGTGAACTGGCAGCAGGCCGCCGTGCCGCTTGTCGCCTCGATCGCGTGGCGCAACGCGGCGACGCAGGCGGCGGCGGCATAATTCGCATCCCGGTGGCGTCCCTGCTCCGCCAGTCGGGTGCTGCCCCGCACATCGGCGACCGCAACATGCCAATCCTGCGGCAGGCCGACATACCGGCGCGGATCCGCGGCTTCCTCGGCGAAGTTGGTGATGACGGGGATCCGCACGGCACGCCCCCTGGCAGGGAATGGCCCGCCGGTTCGCGCAACCGTCGGCATCCTCATGAAGCGACGGTCCGGCCCCCCCTGCAAAGGATTTCCGCGCCCCGGCCGATCAAAAATGGCCCCGGCCGATCAAAAATGCGCCGCCGCGGGAATATCCCGCCCTGGCCGATGTTGGCTTTGCATGGGCCCACACGGACCCAGGAACGGAAATGGAGCGCGTAGAATGGAGTTTTCCATGAAGCGAACCGTCGCCGGACTTTTGCTTTGCACGGGCTTGGCCGTCGCGGCCTGCGATGGCGGGGATCAGGCGACCAACACCGGGTCCACCGGTACGCCGTCCACCACGCCGCAATCGGCGGAACAGACGCGTGACCCGGCAGCGGCGACCCACACGCCACCCGCCGCCGCACCGACACAGCCCGGTGCCTCGCCGGGATCCGCACCGCCTGTGCAGCCCACACGTTAGGTTCCAATGCGGCCTGCGGTTTGCAAAACCGCGGGCCGCTTATCCCGTGATCGTTGGCGCGTTCACGCAAACGCGAACAGGGGTGGCCCGCCACCCTGCCACACGCGTTCGGTTTTCTTGAGCCCCGTCAGTCAGTCGGCCCTAAACTTCGGATGCGCGACATCTTTTTAAAAGACAGACTTCCCACAATCCAACAATGAAAATTTAACTCGACTCCATGAGGCTATGAGCACCCCCAAAAGCGGGAGTCGAGGGAATGTTCAAGCTCAGCTTTCGTACAGGCATTTTCACCGCCTTAGCGGCAGCCCTGACCGCATTTGCGCCCGCCCCGGCTGATGCCGAGCCCATCATTCTCTACGGAAACGCCGCCCAGGCACCCAAATCATGGCTGGATGGCACCACGCCCAAGGGCTATGCCATCGAAATTTCCGAGGCCATCCTCAAGAAGGCCGGCTACGACGTTGAAATCCGTTTGGTGCCATTCCAACGCGGGCTGGAAGAGGCGAAGACCAATGGCGTGATGACGGGGATTTTCCACTCCCCGGATCGGGACGCGGCGTACGAGTTCAGCGAGTCCATTGGTGATGACAAGGTCCTGCTCGTCACCCAGAAAGGGAAGCCCTTCCAATACAAGTCGGCGTCCGATCTCATTCCGCAAAAGATCGGAGCCCTGCTGGGTGGATTTTACGGCCCCGAATGGAATTCGGTGAAACCGCAACTGAAACTGGATGAGGACAATGATCCGGGGTTGCGCATGAAGAAGCTTGTTGCCGGCCGGTTTGATGTCGGGGTTTTCAGCCCAGGCAAAATCGCGGTGAACGAGGCCCTTAAGAAATCCGGCGTCCCGGAAAGCGAGATCGAGATCCAGCCGACACCGCTCGCCGTGCTGTCCAACCACATGGTGGTTGGCAAAGGCCGCCCGGACAGCAAGCAGTTCATCGAGCGGATCAACAAGGCGATCGCCGCGATCAACGCCGACGGGACGATCCCCAAGATCATGGCGAAATACGAGAACTGACGCACGGCCCTTCCTCCCGCAGGCCTGGCCAACGCAGGCTGCAATGCCCCGGCACCTTTCGCGGGGACATTGCAGCGCTGCCGGCCCGGGTGGGCAGTTCAAGCCCCCGGTGCGCCGGCGTCCTCCGGTGGCACCGGGCGCGGCCGGCGATCCTCCCCGATGGCGACGAAGGTGAACAATCCCTCGGTGACCTTTACCGCATCGCTCGTCCGCCCGCGTCGCGCCCAGGTGTCGATCTGTACGGCGATCGACGTGCGTCCGACACGCACCACCCGCGCATAGACGCTCACCTCGTCGCCCACCAGCACCGGCCTGTGGAACTTCATGGCCTCGATCCCGACGGTCGCCACGCGGCCGCGGGCGCGGCGCGAGGCCACGGCCCCTCCGGCCAGATCCATCTGCGACAGGACCCAGCCGCCGAAGATGTCGCCGTTGACGTTGGCATCGCGCGGCATTGCATGGGTGCGCAGGGTCGGACCGGCGTCGATGTCGGCGGGCGGCATCTGGTCGGCTTCCATGGACATTCGCATTCCTTGGTCTGGGTATCCGTTGGTTTGAGTCGGCGCGCGCAAGCCTAGGCCGCCCGGCGCCCGGTGTTCAATCGCCTCGACCACCGCCCGGAACATTCCAAGAACACGGCTTGGCCTCGCCCACGACCACAACATATAGTACGCGGCAGGATGCACTCCACTCCATGCCTTGCAACGCCTCGGGGCGGCACGCATATTCGCAGCATGGCAGACCTGTTCCAGAACGCCGTCCTGAAGGACGAGGGTTATTCGGCGGAGCACATCGAGGTGCTGGAGGGGCTGGAGCCCGTCCGCCGCCGGCCCGGCATGTACATCGGTGGCACCGACGACCGCGCGCTGCACCATTTGGCGGCCGAGATCCTGGACAACGCCATGGACGAGGCGGTGGCCGGGCATGCGACCCGCATCGAAATGGAATTGGCCGCCGACGGCACGCTGACCATCCGCGACAACGGCCGCGGGATCCCGGTGGACAACCACCCCAAATATCCCGGCAAGTCGGCGCTGGAAGTCATCCTGACGACGCTGCATTCGGGCGGCAAGTTCGCGGGCAAGGCCTACGCGACATCGGGCGGCCTGCACGGCGTCGGCCTGTCGGTGGTGAACGCCCTGTCGGACCGCCTGGTGGTCGAGGTTGCGCGCGACCGCCGCCTGTGGGTGCAGGAATACAGCCGCGGCACGCCGCTGAGCGCCCTGCGCGAGGTGGGCCCCGTGCACAACCGCCGCGGCACCACCATCCGCTTCCATCCCGACGCCGAGATCTTCGGCGAGGCCGCGCGGCTCGAGCCGGGCCGCCTCTACCGCTTGGCCCGGTCCAAGGCGTATCTCTACCGCGGCGTGGAAATCCGCTGGTCGTGCGATCCCGAGATCCACCGCGCCGCCGACGTGCCCGCGGAAGCGGTTCTCCACTTCCCCGGCGGCCTGTCCGACTATCTGGCGGCCGCACTGGGTGACCGCCGCATGGTGACGCCGCAGCCCTTCGCCGGACAGGCGGAATTCCCGGGCGAGGCCGGCCGCGTGGAATGGGCGGTGGCCTGGCCCGAGGACGACGAGGGCTTCAGCCACACCTACTGCAACACCATCCCCACGCCCCAGGGCGGAACCCACGAGGCCGGCCTGCGCGCGGCGCTGACGCGGGCGATCAAGGCGTATGGCGAGATGGCGGGCAACCGCCGCGCGGCGCAGATCACCGCGGAAGATGTGATGAGCGATGCGGCGGTGCTGCTGTCCGTCTTCATCCGCGAGCCGCAGTTCCAGGGCCAGACCAAGGAAAAGCTGACCAACGCCGAAGCCCAGCGCCTGGTGGACGCGGCGGTCAAGGACCGCTTCGACCATTGGCTGTCCGCCGATCCACAGGCCGCATCGGCGCTGATCGAGCGCCTCGTCGAGAAGGCCGAGGAACGGGCCCGGCGCAAGCAGCAGAAGGAGTTGGCGCGCAAGACGCCCACCCGCCGGCTGCGGCTGCCGGGCAAATTGGCGGACTGCGCCCGCACGGCCTCCGAAGGCACGGAAATCTTCCTGGTCGAGGGCGATTCGGCGGGCGGATCCGCCAAACAGGCCCGCAACCGCGAAACCCAGGCGATCCTTCCGCTGCGCGGCAAGATCCTGAACGTGGCGAGCGCGTCCGCCGAGAAGATGCGCGCCAACCAGGAGCTGGCCGACCTGATCCAGGCACTGGGCTGCGGGGCCGGGCGCGACTTCGACTTGGAACGGCTGCGGTACGAGCGCGTCATCATCATGACCGACGCGGACGTGGACGGCGCCCACATCGCGTCGCTGCTGATGACCTTCTTCTACCGCGAGATGGCCGGCCTGATCCAATCCGGTCGGCTCTACCTTGCCATGCCGCCCCTGTACCGGCTGACCCATGGCGCGAAGTCGGTCTATGCACGCGACGACGCGGACAAGGACCGGCTGCTCAAGACCATGTTCGCCGGCAAGAAGGTCGAGATCAGCCGCTTCAAAGGGTTGGGCGAGATGCCGCCGGGCCAGTTGAAGGAAACCACCATGGACCCGGCCAAGCGCACGCTGCTGCGCGTGGTCCTGCCCGATGCGGGAGAGCCCGAGGCCGCCGATACGCGGTCGCTGGTGGACCGGCTGATGGGCCGCAAGCCCGAGGCCCGGTTCCAATTCATCCAGGAAAACGCCCGCTTCGCCCGCGAGGCGATCGACGTCTGAGCACAAGGCGGTTTGAGCCGGTGCCGGGTTCCTCCGCGTGGGGAGGACCGGCCCGGGATGCCTGCGCGGTGGATCGGTTCGCCCGGCGTCCACGTTGGAACCGCAAGCCAACCGATGCCGGATCGCAGATGCGCCGCCTCTCCGCCCTTTTCGTCCTGCTGTCCGCCCTGCTCTCGTCCGCGTGCAGCGACGACGGGGTTCGGATCGCCTATTCCAATGTCCTTCCGCGTTACAACCGCGCCGAGCTGTTCAACGCCGCGGACGGGCGCGATATGCCCACGGCCGTGGTGGGCAATCCCTTCGGCACCCAGCAGGAGGTGTTCGAGGCGACGGCGACGCGAATCATGAACGGTGTTCCCATCGGTCCACGGACACGGTTCACCACCACGCCCAACGAAACGGCACGCGGCAATTACCGGGTCGTGATGCTGTTCAACCCCGCCTCGAACATCAGCTCCGAACTGATGTGCACCAACCCCGATCCCGCGCCTTTGCCCGGCGTGGGGACGGGGGCGGCAGCGGCGAACACCGACCGCCTCAGCCTGCAATCGGCGTTCTGCCAGGGCGGTGTGCTCTTCTCGTCCGCCTACGGCTGGGCCGACCGGGTGCAGGGACCGGACGATCCGCGCTTTGCCAGGCTGATACAGCGGATCATGCTCGCCACCTTCCCCCCGAACCGCAACGACGAAGCCTGCCTGGTGCCGTTCCGCCGGACCTGCTGACCCCCGGCCTGTCCTTGGTCGGTCTGGCCCCGCCCGGTCAGGACAGCAGCCAGGTCCGCATCGCCGTGGTGACGGCCGCCGGCCGCTCCAGCGGGGACAGGTGGCCGCAGTCCTCGACGATGTGCAGGTGCGCCCCCCGGATGCCGTCGGCGATTTCCTGCGCCAGATCCGGCGGGGTCAGCGCATCCTGCCGCCCGACGATGACCAAGGTCGGGCAGTCGATGGCCCCGAGCGTCGGGCGGCTGTCTATCCGGTTCAGGATCGCCGTCTGCTGGCGCTCGAACGCCCCCTGCCCCAACCGCTCGGCCATTCCGTAGACGATGCCGGTGAGCCCCTCCTCCTCCATTCGGTCGGGATGGATCAGGAGCGGCAGCAGGCGCGGGGTCACGCCCTTGAAGCGCCCCATGCGGGCGAGCTGGATCAACCCGCGGCGCCGGCGGACCTGCTCCTCGGTGTCGGGCCGGGGGCTGGTGTCGAGCAGCGCCAGTTTCACGACGCGCTCGGGCGCTTGGCGCATGATCTCGAAGGCGACGTACCCGCCCATGGACAGACCGGCCAGCGCGAAGCGCGGAGGTGCCGCGTCCAGGACCGAACGGGCGATCGCGGCCATCGAGTCCTGCACGGACGTGTCGGCGACCGTCGTCTCCGCAATGTCGGCAAGGTCGCGGACCTGGTGCTGCCAAAGTGCGGCATCGCACAGCAGGCCGGGCAGCAGGATCAGGGGAAGGCGTTCGCTCACTTGATCAGCCTCAGCAAGTCCTTGAATTCCGGCGTTCCGGCACGCCGCAGCCATTCGAAGACCACCATCTCGGCGGTCACGACCTCCGCCCCCGCGGCGGCCATGCGGCGCAGGCCCGCCGCGGCGTCCGCCGGCCGCCGGGACGAGACCCCGTCGGCCACCACGCAGACCCGGCGACCGGACGCCAGCAGCCCGAGCGTGGTCTGCAGCACGCAGACATGCGCCTCGAAGCCGCAAACGACCACATCCGGCCGCGGTCCCAGCCGTGCGAGGAACTCCGGCTCCGCCACCGCGGAGAAATGGATTTTCTCCATCCGTTCGTGCGGGGCGGTCAGCGCGGCCAGGGCCGGAACGGTGGCACCGAGCCCCGCCGGGTACTGCTCGGTCACCAGCCGCGGCACCTCCAGCCGCGCCGCGGCGCGCATCAGGACCTCGATCGCACGGGTGGCGGCCTCGCCGCCGTGGATTGCCGGCGCAAGCCGCTCCTGCACATCCACCACGAGAAGAACGGATCTTTCGGCGGCGATCAACATGGTGGCTCCCTGCGGCAACGCCCCGAAGCGTCCGTACGCGTCCGGGGATGCAACCCTACAGACTCCGCCGGCGGGCTCCAATGTGCGGATTTCGACCGTCCAGGACTGTTTTCGAGGGGGTCGAGGCCCAGAAGCGTTTGACAATTTAACCGCCGTGAACAATGTAAGGCTCCGACGGAGGCGTAATCTCTGTCGAGACCAGCGAGCCGCGCCTTAATGACATTTTCCGATCTTGGTCTTAGCCCCGACCTGCTCCGTGCGGTCGAGGATGCCGGTTACACGACGCCCACGCCCATCCAGGAACAGGCGATCCCGAACGTCCTCATGGGCAGGGACGTGCTCGGGTGCGCACAGACGGGCACCGGCAAGACGGCGTCCTTCACCCTCCCCATGATCGAAATCCTGGCCCAGGGCCGGGCCAGGGCGCGGATGCCGCGCTCGCTGATTCTCGAGCCGACGCGCGAACTGGCCGCCCAGGTCGCCGAGAACTTCGAGTTGTACGGCAAGTACAACAAGCTCTCGATGGCGCTCCTGATCGGTGGCGAGAGCTTCACCGACCAGGTGAAGAAGCTGGACCGCGGAGTCGATGTCCTGATCGCCACGCCCGGCCGGATGATCGATCTGTTCGAGCGCGGCAACATTCTGCTGAGCGACATCAAGATCCTGGTGATCGACGAGGCGGACCGCATGCTCGACATGGGGTTCATCCCCGACATCGAGCGGATCGTCTCGCTGATCCCGAAATTGCGCCAGACGCTGATGTTCTCGGCGACGATGCCGCCGGAGATCCGCCGCCTCGCCGACCAGTTCCTGATGAACCCGCGCGAGATCACGGTGAGCCCGCCGGCATCCCCGGCCATGACCGTGACCCAGGCGTTGGCCGTCGTCCACGAGGAGGACAAGCGCAAGGCGCTGCGCCACATCCTGAAGACCGAAGACGTCAAGAACGCCTTCATCTTCTGCAACCGGAAGAAGGATGTGTCGATCCTGTTCCGTTCGCTCGAACGGCACGGGTTCAATTGCGGCGCGCTCCACGGCGACCTGCCACAGCACGTGCGCACCGAGACGTTGGAAGCCTTCCGCCGCGGCGACATTTCGTTGCTGGTGTGCAGCGACGTGGCCGCCCGCGGCATCGACATCATTGGCGTCAGCCACGTCTTCAACTTCGACGTTCCCTTCAACGCCGAGGATTACATCCACCGGATCGGCCGCACCGGCCGCGCCGGACGATCGGGCCGCGCCTTCACCCTGGCCACACCGGACGACGGTAAGCTGGTGGCGGCGGTCGAGAAGCTGCTCGGGCGCGAGATTCCGCGCATTGATATCGACGGGCTGGAGACCCCCGAAATGTCGGACGAGGGGGATGGCCGCCGCCGTCGGGTGTCGAAGGACAAGGAACGCGGCCGCAAGAAGGACGCCCCGGCGGCGAAGAAGGACGCACCGGCGGCGCAGGGCCGTCGGCGCCCCCGCCGGTCCGAGGATGCGGTGGCCGAGGTCCAGGCTGCTGCGCCGCTGGCCGAGGTCCAGGCACCGGTTCCGGACGAACCCCGCGCCGAGCGGCCCCGGCCCGAGCACCGGGAACGGGATCGCCGCGAAGGGGAACGGCGGGACCGCAATGCCGGTGGCCGCCGCCGGGACAATGACCGGCGCCACCACGACGACGACCGGGCGGAACCGGTGGTCGGATTCGGGGACCATCTGCCCGCCTTCATGCTCCGTCGCGTCCGTCCCACGGCTTCCGAGGAAGCCTGAAGCCGCATGCAGACGATATTCGTCATGGTGAAGTGCGAGCTCGGCCAGTCCTACAAGGTGGCCGACCGCGCGATCCTGGATATCGAGCAGGTGTCGGAGGTCTTCTCGATCTCCGGGCAATACGATCTTCTGATGAAGTGCTATCTGCCGGACGGGGATGACATCGGTCATTTCGTGACCGAGCGGATCCAGGCGGTTCCCGGCGTGAGGGACACCTTCACCCTCATCACCTTCAAAGCCTTCACCTAAGGCACCACCACCCGATCCCGCGGATCGGGCCGGTGGTGCCCCATCCGCGTTCCCGATGCGGCGAAATCCGCTCGGGCGCCGGTTGACACCCGGCCCTCCCGTGAGGAAGGTGCCGCCATGCCGCGCACCTCGTTCCCCACCCGCCCCGCACCCTCGGACATCCCCTGCCGTTGCCACCGCGGCCCCGCCGGGCGTTGCCGCAGCCAAGGTGGGCCGGCCTGATGCGTCTCCGCGGATCGCTTCTCGCCGCCTGCGCGGTGGGTGCCCTTCTGGTCGGGGCGCTGGCGCACGCGCAGCAACCGCAGCCAATCCCGCAGCAGGAAGGCCAGCCGCAGCAGGGCCAACCCGCCCTGGTGACGGCGGACCAGCTCTCCCACGACGAGGCGCTGGGACTGGTGGTCGCGTCTGGAAACGTCGAACTGGCCCAGGGCGGCCGCGTCGTGATGGCGGACACGGTCACCTTCAACCAACGCACCAACGTCGTGACCGCATCCGGAAACGTCCGGATGATCGAGCCCAACGGCGACGTCTTCTTCGGCGAATACGTCGAGCTGACCGACGACCTGAAGCGCGGCTTCATCGACCAGGTCCGCGTCCTGTTGACGGACAATACGCGAGTCGCAGGCGCGGCCGCGGAGCGGACCGACGGCGGCCGCTTTGTGCGTGTGAACCGCGCGGTCTATTCGCCCTGCAATCTCTGCCCGGAGGATCCGACCCGGGCTCCGGTGTGGCAGATCCGGTCGGCGCGGACCACGCACGACCGCGATGAAAAGCAGGTCACCCACCGGGATGCCCAGATCGAGATCCTGGGCATTCCCTTCCTCTACACGCCCTACCTGTCGCACCCGGATCCGACGGTCGAACGGCGGTCGGGCTTTCTTGCGCCCACCATCGGCCGAAGCAGCGAGCTCGGCTCCGTGGTCCGGAACTACTATTACTGGGACATGGCTCCCGGGATGGATGCCACCATCGAGGGCACCTGGACCGGCAACGACGGTCCCCTCGTGGGTGCCCAGTTCCGGCGCCGGTTCGAGCGCGGCTCCCTGACGCTCGACGGCAGCACCATCCATGCCGAGCGCCGGGAGTCCGTCGGCGGCCGGACGGTCGTGAAGGAGGAGGAGTTCCGGTACCACCTGTTCGGGAGCGGCCGGTACGACCTGACCGACGAGTGGCGCACCGGCTTCGACATCCAGCGCACCAGCGACGACACCTATCTTCGGCGCTACGGCTACTCGCGGGAAGACCTTCTGACCAGCCGTGCCTATCTCGAGGGCTTCCGCGGCCGCCACTTCGCCCAGATCAACACATACAGCTTCCAGGACCTCCGAACCGGCAACGCCGAGGAGGAACCCGTCGTTCTGCCCCAGGCATCCTTCTCGATGTTGGGACAGCCGAATTCGCTGCTGGGCGGCCGCTGGTCGTTGGACGGCGCCCTGGTCGCACTCCGACGCGACCAGGGCAACGACTACCGGCGGGTGTCACTGGTCCCCGGCTGGCAGGGATCCTGGTACCATTCGTCCGGTCTCGTTGCGACACTGACCGGCCTGGTGCGCGGTGACGTGTTCTACACCGACGACTACGACAGCCCCGACCAGCCGGGCGGGCGCTTCGACGACACGGCAACGGGCCGCATCCTGCCGGTCGCGCAGTTGGAAATGCGCTATCCGCTCGTCGGCCAGATCGGGGCCGTGCAGCCGTTGGTCGAACCCGTCGTCGCGTTCACGACCGCCCCCCGCATCGGCCAGCGGCCGTCCATCCCGAACGAGGACAGCCGCACGGCCGAGCTGACGGCCACCAACCTGTTCCGGCTCAACCGCTTTTCGGGCGTCGACCGGTTCGAGACCGGCAACCGCATCACCTACGGGTTGAACACGGGGGTCTATGGCCACGAAGGCCGGTTCACACGGCTGTTCGTTGGACAGAGCTACAGCTTCGGCGACAACGGTTTCGCCCCCGACACCGGCCTGGGGGACGGGCAGTCCGACTATGTGGCGCGTCTGGTTTCCCAGCCGTCCCAGTACCTGTCCTTCGACTATTCGGTGACGGCGAACTCGGACGATCTGTCCATCCGGCGGCAGGAACTGACCGCGTCGGCCGGGATCCCGGCCCTGCGCGTGGGTGCCGGCTATTTCTATGTCGCCGACACCCCGAGCCTGCAGACCGATTTCCGCAACGAATACCTGACCGTTTCCGCCACCTCGCAGCTCACCCCGAACTGGAGCCTGTCCGTGGCGCAAAGCCGCGACCTCTCCACCGGCGGCGCCGGGCCGTTGGCGACTTCGGCGGCAATCACCTATCAGGACGAGTGCATCATCATCCAAGGCGTGGTGATGCAGAGCAACATCCGCCAGGCGGATTTGAATTCCGGGACGTCCTTCTTCGTCCGCTTCGTGCTGCGCGACCTGGGCGAGATCGCGACGCCGAGCTTCGGGCTCGGCTCCCTGTTCGGCGGAGCGGACGTCACGACACGCTGAGACCGGCCGGGCCGGTGCCCGCCGCGGGCTTCCGCGACGGGCCGCCGCCCCTCCGGTCGGCGGCCCGCCCGGTCCTCAGCGCATCACCGGCATGGTGAATTCGGCCCCGGCGCGGATTCCGGTGGGCCAACGCGAAGTCACCGTCTTCAGGCGCGTGTAGAAGTGCACGCCTTCCGTTCCATGGATGGCGTGGTCGCCGAACAGCGACCTTTTCCAGCCGCCGAAGCTGTGGAA
The DNA here is from genome assembly GCA_035645145.1 of Azospirillaceae bacterium. Taxonomy (GTDB): domain Bacteria; phylum Pseudomonadota; class Alphaproteobacteria; order Azospirillales; family Azospirillaceae; genus CANGXM01. The sequence goes on from DASQNC010000025.1 coordinate 372,449, forward strand.
GGCCATCGGCACCGGGATCGGCACATTCACCCCCACCATGCCCACCTGGATCTGGTTCACGAATGTGCGGGCCGCGTCACCGTCGCGGGTGAAGACCGCGGTGCCGTTCCCGTATTCGTGGTCATTCACCAGCTTCACGGCGTCGTCGAAGTTGGCGACACGCACCACCGACAGGACCGGCCCGAAGATCTCCTCGCGGTAGATCGACATTTCGGGTGTCACCTCGTCGAACAGGCAGCCGCCCATGTAGAAGCCGTTCTCGTATCCCTGGAGCTTCAGCCCGCGGCCGTCGACCACCAGCTTCGCCCCCTCGCGCACGCCGGCATCCACATACCCGCGGACGCGGGCAAGATGCTGGGCGGTGACCAACGGGCCCATCTCCGCATCCGGATCGGTCCCAGGCCCGACCTTCAGCGCCCGCACGCGGGGCTCCAGCCGCTCGATCAGCGCATCGCCCACACCGCCGACGGCAACCGCGACGGATACGGCCATGCAGCGCTCGCCTGCCGATCCGTAGGCGGCCCCCATGAGGGCATCCGCGGCCTGGGACAGGTCGGCGTCGGGCATCACCACCATGTGGTTCTTGGCACCGCCCAGCGCCTGGACCCGCTTTCCGTGATGCGCACCGGTCCGGTAGACGTATTCGGCGATCGGTGTCGAGCCCACGAAGCTGACTGCGGCGATGCCGGGGTGGGACAGGATGGTGTCCACCGCGACCTTGTCGCCGTTCACCACGTTGAAGACGCCGGGCGGCAGACCGGCCTCGGACAGCAGTTCGGCCAGCCGCATGGGCGTTGACGGATCGCGCTCGGACGGCTTCAGAACGAACGTGTTCCCGCACGCGATCGCCACCGGGAACATCCACATCGGGACCATGGCCGGGAAGTTGAACGGCGTGATGCCGGCGCAAACGCCGACCGGCTGGCGCAGCGAGTGGCTGTCCACGTTCGTCCCGACGTTCTCGCTGAACTCACCCTTCAGCAGGTGCGGGATGCCGCAGGCGAACTCCACCACCTCCAGGCCGCGGGTCAACTCGCCCCGGGCATCCGAAAGCACCTTTCCATGCTCGCTGCTGATCAGGCGGACCAGCGTGTCCGCGTCCTGCTCGACAAGCTGCTTGAAGCGGAACATCACCCGCGCCCGCACCATCGGCGGCGTGTTCGCCCACGCGGTCAGCGCCTGCCGCGCGGCCTGGACGGCGGCGTCGACCTCGGTTTCCGTCGCCAGGGCCACGCGCCCCGTGTGTTCGCCGGTGGCGGGATTGAAGACATCCCCGAAACGCCCGGATGCGCCGGCGACGTGCTTGCCGCCGATATAGTGCCCGATTGCGCCAGCCATGGCCGCTGTCCTCCCTGATTTGTGTTTTCCCGAACGCTAGCAGGGCTCATCCGCGCCCGCCACCCCGTCGGGCGCCACCCCGCCGGCCCGAACGCCCATTGCACTGCGGCACAGGTTTACCTAATTTGCCGGCGCCCACACCCATCGGCGGTACTCATGACATTCGGCTACGATGATCGCGAGCGCCGGAAGCGTCGGCAGACGGTCTTCGGCTGGTTGAAGACCGTCGCCTACCTCTGCCTTCTCGGTGGAAGCGGCGCCTTCGCCTACCAGATGGGGGTCGAGATGACCCGGGCGCGGCTGGATGCGCTCACCGCCGAGGCGGACCGGCTCCGGTCCGACAACCAGCAATTGACGGTCGCCGTCCAACAGCTTCAGGCGGTGGCACGAACGGCCGAAGCCCGCGCCCAGGATATGGAGCGCCGGTACGAGCAGACGGTGCCCCAGGGCGAATTGGGCCGGTTGCTCCAGATCGCGCGCGAACGGCTGGCCGCCGGCCAATCCGCCGACCGTCTTGCCTTCGTACTGGCCAACGCCTCGACCCCGCGGACCTGCGAGGCACCCGAGACGCGACGGGTCGCGGTCCAACTTCCGGAAACACAACCGAACCCGAACAGCGCGGTCCGGCTCGCCAACGGCGTGATCACCGTGTCCAGCCTGGGACAGCCGTCCCGCACACGCGATGGCCGGCCGGAAGGGTGGTTCGACCCGGCCAAGCCGGTCACCGTGCGCTTCACGCCCATCGGCGGACGCAACGAGTCCGTGGCAACCGGCGTGCTGCCGTTGACGCACACGATGGTGGTCAACAACGTCGAATGGCGGTTCGCCGTCCACCCCGGCCCACGGTCGTTCGTGGACGTCACCGCCGACCGGTGCCCGCTGCCCTGACGCCCATCCGGGCTGACGCCCGACCAACCTGAAGCACAATTGGCCGGGCACCCGGTGCCGGCGGCCTCGCGGCATCCGGGCCCACACATCCCGGTTCCACCGCGCCTCGCCCTTGGGCTAAGGTCCGCCCACTTTGCAAACCGAAGTGCGGAGCGGGTCGGATGCGACGCGCATTCTTGAAACGGATCGTCCTGGCAGCCCTGCTCGCCGGCACGGCGATCAATGGAAAGGCATTCGCCATGGACCTTGAGAACACCCTCTACCTGGATCTGAAGGACGGGCGCGTCGTCATCGAGATGCGCCCCGATCTGGCACCCAAGCATGTCGAGCAGATCAAGCGCCTGACCCGGTCGGGCTTCTACGACGGGGTCGTGTTCCACCGCGTCATCGAAGGTTTCATGGCCCAGACCGGGGACCCCACGGGGACCGGAACGGGCGGCAGCGGCAACAAGCTGCCGGCGGAATTCTCCCGCCTGCCCCATGTGCGCGGCACCACGTCGATGGCGCGGACCCAGGACCCGAACAGCGCCGACAGCCAGTTCTTCATCGTGTTCGACCGCGCGCCCCACCTCGATGGCCAGTACACCGTTTGGGGCAAGGTGGTGTCGGGCATGGAGCATGTGGACAAGATCAAGCGCGGTGCGCCGGGCAGCGGCGCGGTCCGCGACCCGGACAAGATCCTGCGCATGCGCGTGGCAGCCGACGTGCCCGAGGCCGAGCGGACGAACTAGAAAAAGGGCGAGGGCGGCCCGGTCAGGCCGCCCTCGCCACCACCTCCAGCGCCGAAACCGTAACCCTGCCGCCGTCGGCCACGAGGATGGTGCCCTCCGGGACCTCCATCCAGTCGCCATCGTGGCGGTCCAAAGGCTCCGAGACGATCAGCACCGTCCCCCGTCCGGGACAGAATGCGCAGTCCCCACCCTCGACCTCCAGGCCCCCCCCGGTCGCGTAGTAGAGCGATGGGGATTGCCGGTCGCTGGAGTAGCGCACCGCCCAGATCCGCTCCCCGTCCGTCAGGGCGGCGGTGACCCGCAGCGGTTCATCGACCTTTTCGGCCGCCATGGCCTCCTCGATGTCCGCGAAGGTCCGCAGCATGGCCGCCGCCGGATTGCGCACCAAGCCATGGCTCAGCATTAGGTAGAACATCGCCTCGCTGTCGGTCGACCCTTCGCGGAACCGGTACATCTCGGGCGAGATGAGCTGCTCGATCCGGCGCCGCACCTCGAACCAGCCGCCGATGCGGCCATTGTGCATGAACAGCCACCGGTCCCACCGGAACGGGTGGCAGTTCAGCCGCGCCGTCGCCGTGCCGGTGGACGCACGGACATGCGCGAAGAAGAGCCGCGAGCGGATCTGCTCGCTGAGCGAGCGGAGATTGATGTCGTTCCACGCCGGCATGGTGTCCCGGTACAGGCCGGGCTTGGGCAGCTCGCCGTACCAGCCAAGGCCGAAGCCGTCGCCCTGGGTGGGGACGTGGGCCCGTTGCGCGGATAAGGACTGGTGGATCAGCGAATTGCAGGGCTTGAAGAGCAGCGTGTCCACCGGGATCGGATCACCGGCGTAGGCGAGCCAACGACACATCGGATCTTTCCCTCTTTTCCTTGCCTACGGTCCGATGGGATGAACCCGCGCCGATTGTACATTCTTCCCGAAAGCTTGCAGCCTTTTGCTGCACCCGTGCGACGGCAAGCCCTCACCGCGCTTCTTGCGATTTCGATGCCCCGTCTTCCGCACCCCTTTCGGATGGGCCCTGGCGCGCACCCTCTATTTCGTTCATACTTTCGCTAAATGCGGTCGAAGCCGCAGTATCGACCGATTCGGATGCGAGCGGTGCATGTCCATTGCGGACGGCCCCCCACGGACAGGCGGTACCCCGCAGCATTCGTGCCAATCCGGTGCCGTGGCGCCCTCGCGCGGGCAGGCGACGGGCAATGTCAACGGTTGCCTAACCTCCGTCGGCGCAGGATGCAAAGCGCGGATAGCCAATACCGCATTGGAATGGCACCACGGGATCCGGGCCGTGCAGGGCAACAGGAACAACGACCAACCGAATGATCGTGCGTCCATCGGGATGGGACCGGAGACGGGCCGCATCGACACGGAGGCGCTTTGATGTCGGTCATACCCCCCGCCCCATTGCAGCGGCCGCTGCAGCAGTTCTTTCGCTCCCTGCCGACACCCTGCCCCTACCTGCCGGGGCGGACCGAAAGCAAGCTGTTCACACGCATCACCGAAAGATCCGGGTCGGAGGTCAACTCCATCCTGTCGCGTGCCGGATTTCGGCGCAGCCATGACGTGGTCTACCGGCCGATCTGCGGATCATGCGCCGCGTGCGTCCCCGTCCGCATCCCGGTCGCGGCCTTCACACCGCAGCGGACCCAGCGGCGGATCAAGCGGGCCAACGAGGATCTGGCGATCAATCAGACCCGTGCCATTGCGACGGCGGAACAGTACCGGCTCTTCAGCCGCTACCAGGCATCCCGCCATGGCGAGAGCGACATGGCCCGGATGACGTCGATGGACTACGGCGCGATGGTCGAGGAGGGGCGGGCCGATACCTGCCTGATCGAGGCGCGGGACGGCAACGGCCGGCTTGTGGCCGCCATGCTGACCGACCGCCTCGACGACGGGTTCTCGGCCGTCTACAGCTTCTTCGAACCCGAATTGGAGCGCCGGAGCCTGGGCACCTTCCTGATCCTGTCCCTGATCGACCGGGCGCGGGCGGAAGGATTGCCCTACGTCTACCTGGGCTACTGGATCTCGGGCAGCCGCAAGATGGCGTACAAGGCCCGGTTCCGCCCCTTGGAGGCGCTCGGCCCCCACGGCTGGGCCCCTCTGGCGGACACCGGGCAGGGTGCCTCCGCCCAGGCGGCCGACTGAGGCCGCGCGAGGCTCACGCCGTCCGGATCCGGGTTGGCCCACACGGGCGATGAACGCCCCCCCGAACGTACCAGGGCGGTGCCTCACGGCGCGGTGTTAAATCACCGGACCAATTCCGTTCCGGACCCGCCCGATGCCATCCCGCCGCCATGTCCTGATCGGTGCCGGCGTGCTGGCCGCCACCGGCACCCTGCCCGCCGCCGTTCACCCCACGGCGGTCGCTCCCGTCCTGGCGGTCCCGCCGGGCCGCGCGGACGGGGACGCCGTGGCGGCGAGACTGGGCGCGCACCTCCTCGTCCACGAGGATCCCATCGGTGCGGTCCAGGAGGGAAGCGCCGATGCCGCCTATGCGGGGCATGGCGCCTGGAGAGCCGCGCCGCCCGCATTCGCACTGTTCGGCGGGCTGCCCGCCGGCATGCCGGCGGCCGAACGCGACGCATGGCTGGCCGATCCGGCCGGCCGCGCGGCCTGGAACCTCGCCCACGCCGCATGCGGTCTCGCATCCCTTCCCCTGCCCGATCCGGCCCCCCTCGCCATCGTCGCGGACAGGAATCTGGACAGTGTACCGGCCTTGTCATCGGCATCGATCGCAGCGCCCCCGTGCACCAACTCCTTCTGGTCCGTGTTCGGGACGACTTTGGTCGGGAGCGGCGGGCTGGGCAGCCGCCCGGTCCGTTACATTGACGACGCCGCAGCGGCACCGATTGCCCTGGTCTGGCGCGCGGACCGGCCGCCTCCCTTCGGCGAGGCGACACGGAACATTCCTCCACTCGGCGGTGGGGGCTGGAGTCCCGCTCCCGCCCTCCCCCTGGAGGCACGGATCGCCATTGGCAACGCGGCCGCCACCTGGGTCGAGGCCCTTGCCGGTTCGGACGTGCCTTGGCAACGCATCGTCTGCGCGGCTTTCCGTCAAACCCGCACGCCGGCATTTCCCGGCACCGTGTGATCCCCCGAACGGCGGATCGGCACCCTGACCTGACGGATTCCACTTTCGTTGAATTTCAGGGGGGTGGCCGTATATTGCCCGTACTCGGACATGCAAGGTCGGGTGTCCGGCCATATCCGACGGAATGGGGCATCCCCATGGAGGGGTGCTCGAATAGGGAGAACGCTACGCATGGAACGCCGTAAATTTCTGGGCACGGCCGCCGTTGGCCTGACGGGTGCCGCCGCAGCCGCGTCCAGCTTTCCCAAGCCCGCCATCAGCCAGAACATGCAGGAATGGCGGATGGTGACGTCCTGGCCGAAGGGCCTGCCCGGTGTCGGCAGCGGCGCCCAGCGTCTGGCCGACAACATCACCCGGATGACCAATGGCCGGATCACGGTCCGCCTGTTCGCCGCCGGCGAACTGGTCCCGGCCTTCGGCGGCTTCGACGCGGTGTCCCAGGGCACGGTCGAAATGGCGCACGATGCCGCTTACTACCACCTGGGCAAGTCCGAGGGTTTCGCGTTCTACACGGGCTTCCCGTGGGGCTTCACGGCCAGCGAGCTGACGGCGTGGATCCATCACGGCGGCGGGCAGCAGCTGTGGGACGAGTTGGCGGCGCCGTTCAACATCAAGGCGTTCATCGCCGGCAACACCGGCACCCAGATGTTCGGCTGGTTCCGTAAGGAAATCCGCACGGTCGACGACCTGAAGGGTCTGAAGTTCCGCACGCCGGGCAACCAGGCGCGCATTCTGACCAAGCTGGGCGCCACCGCCATCAACCTGCCGGCGGGCGAGGTGTTCGCCGCCCTGCAGTCGGGCGCCCTGGACGGGGCCGAGTTCACCGGCCCGGCCAACGACCTGGCGCTCGGCTTCTACCAGGTTGCGCAGTACTACTACTCGCCCGGCTTCTCCGAACCCGGCGTGGCGCTGCAGCTGATGGTCAACAAGCAGAAGTACGAAGCCCTGCCGGACGACCTGAAGGCCTGCGTCCGCATCGCGGCCCAGCAGGCGCACGACGATGTTCTGGGCGAGTACATGGCGCTGAACGGCCCGGCCCTGGAAACCCTTGTCCAGCGCCACAACGTTCAGCTCCGGTCGCTCCCCCGCGACGTGCTGATGGCCTGCGGCAACGCGGCGAACGAGGTGCTGACCGAACTTCGTGAGGGCGGCGACGCCATGACGAAGAAGATCATCGACAGCTACCTGGATTTCCGCGGCAAGGTTTCGCCGTGGAGCCGCGTGGCGGAATTCGCCTACATGCAGGCCCGCCTGCTGCCGTTCCCGCACACCGGCCGCCGCTCGTAATCCCACGGACGGTGTTCAAACGAAAAGGCCCGCGCCACCCGGCGCGGGCCTTCTTCTTTGGCGGCCAGGGCCCAGCCCGGTCCATGGGACCGGGCCCTATTGGGCTCCTGGAAAGCGGCGTTCCGTCAGCCGGCGGCACGCGCCGTGTCAACGGCACGCCACGCGAGCGGAAGCGTCGCCGCGGCCAGGGCGGTCTTGAGCACAGTGGCAGCCCAGAACGGCGTCAGGCCGGCCGCAACGGCGTTTTCCACGCCCACCAGGGCCGAGAGCCAAGCCACCCCCAGACCGAGGATCAGCAGGTGCCCGACGGTCATCGCCACCGCCATGCGCGGCAGCGAACGGGCCCAGCCGCGCTCGGCAACCCAGCCGATGAACACGGCGGATGCCACGAAGCCGACGAGATAACCGGCGGTCGGGCCGGCGAAATAGGCCGGACCGGCCGCAGGACCGGCAAACACCGGCAGACCGGCAAAGCCCTGGGCCAGGTACAGGAGAACGGTCGCCCCGCCGAGGCGCCAGCCGTAAGCCGCGCCAATGACCATGATGGCGTAGGTCTGCATGGTCATCGGCACCGGCCAGAACGGCACCTGGATCTTGGCGGACAGCCACAGGAGGAGGCTGCCGGCAAGCGCGAGCGCCGCGTTGCGGACGAGGGCGGCCGACCCGGTGGCAGGCCACAATGCGGAAGCAAGGGGGGCGGACGCGAGCTTGGCTGAAGGCATCATCTAATCCTGCGCCTTTGAAAAGTCCTGATGTGACGGCTTATAGCCTCGCCTTCGGGCAAGGTCCACCGGGTCGGATGGGCGGTGCGCCGCCCACCCCGGTGAGCCCCGGCGCACCCACCCGAGTGGTTCAGCCGAAGCGGTTCTGCTTCGGGAACCCGTTGGGCGGAAGTTTGCCCACCGATCCCCGCGCCGACAGCCAGGGGCGCATGTCGGTCTCGGTCCGCGTCCGGTCGCCAAGCGCCCAGGACAGGCCCTCGGCCAGGTTGAAGGTTCGGATGTCCGCCAGACGCGCATCGGCGTACTTTTGCAGCAGGACGCCCCGGCCGCGCGCCATCTCCGGCAGCTCGTCCAGCTTGAAGACCAGGAGCTTGCGGTTATTGCCGATGACCGCGACCGTATCGCCTTCGATCGGAACGCAGGCGCGTGCCTCGACCGGAGAGGCCACGTTCAGCACCTGACGGCCGGCGCGGGTCTGCGCCAAGGCCTCGTCCTCCTTGAGCTGGAAGCCCCGGCCGTCGCTGGACGCCACGATGACCCGGCGCCCCGGCTGGTGCTTCAGCAGGGCCACGACCTCGGCACTGTCCAGATCCACCATCAGGCGGACGGGCTCGCCGAAGCCCCGGCCGCGCGGCAGTTTCTCGGCGGACAGCGTGTACATGCGGCCATTGGTGGCGAACAGCAGCAGCTTGTCCGTCGTCTCCGCACGCAGCACGAACCGCTCGCGGTCGCCCTCCTTGTACTTCACATCCGACGTGTCCGCGGCGTGCCCCCGGACGGCCCGGATCCAGCCTTTCTCGGACAGGAAGACGGTGATGGGCTCGCGCTCCACGAACGCATCGACCGGCACCTCCACCTCGGGCGGCGGATCGGCGACGTCGGTTCGGCGGCGGCCCGGCTTGGTCGCCTTCCCGAACCGCTTCTTGATGTCGGCGATTTCGTGCCCGATCGCCTCGCGCCGCAGCTCGGGGTCGGCGAGAAGCGCGAGGAGGCCCGACCGCTCCAACGACAGGGCGTCGTGTTCGCGGCGGATTTCCATCTCCTCCAGCTTGCGCAGGGCACGCAGACGCATGTTGAGGATCGCTTCCGCCTGCACGTCGGTCAGCCCGAACCGGGTCATCAGGGCCGGCTTCGGCTCATCCTCCTCCCGGATGATGCGGATCACCTCGTCCAAATTCAGGTAGGCGACCAGATAGCCGCCGAGAACCTCCAGCCGATGGTCGATCTTGCCGAGCCGGTGGCGGCTGCGCCGTTCGAGCACCTCCAGCCGGTGATCAAGAAATGCCTGCAGCACCTCGGGCAGGGTCATGACGCGCGGGACGGTGTTCCGATCCAGCACGTTCATGTTCAGCGGAATGCGGACTTCGAGATCCGTCTGCCGGAACATCTGCTCCATCAGAACGCCGGCATCGACGTTGCGGCTCTTGGGCACCAGGACCAGCCGCACATCCTCGGCGGACTCGTCGCGCACATCCTCCAGAAGCGGCAGCTTGCGCTCGCCCAGCAGGTCCGCGATCCGCTCGATCAGGCGGGATTTCTGGATCTGGTACGGGATTTCGGTGACGACGATCTGCCAGGTGCCCTGCCCCAGCCGCTCGACCTCCCACCGGGCACGCAGGCGGAACGAGCCCCGGCCGGTGCGGTAGGCCTCGACCACGGACGCGCGCGACTCGACGAGCACGCCGCCGGTCGGGAAATCCGGGCCCGGCATCTTTTCGACCAGCGCCTCGATGGGCGCGTCGGGCCTCTTCAGCAAAAGCGTCAGCGCGTCGCAGACCTCGCCCACATTGTGCGGCGGGATCGACGTGGCCATGCCGACCGCGATGCCGGCGGCCCCGTTGGCGAGCAGGTTCGGGAACGCCGCCGGCATGACGACCGGCTCCTCACCGTCACCGTCGTACGTGGCGCGGAAATCCACCGCGTCCTCGTCCAACCCATCCAGCAGGGCGAGTGCCACCTCGGTCAGCCGCGCTTCGGTGTAGCGCATGGCCGCGGCGTTATCGCCGTCGATGTTGCCGAAGTTGCCCTGCCCGTCCACCAGCGGGTAGCGCTGCGCGAAATCCTGGGCCAAGCGGACGAGCGTCTCGTAAACGGCCGAATCCCCGTGGGGATGGAACTTGCCGATGACGTCGCCCACGACGCGGGCGGACTTCTTCGGCGGCAGGTCCGGGTTCAGCCGCAACTCGGCCATCGCATAAAGCAGGCGGCGGTGGACGGGCTTCAACCCGTCGCGCACATCCGGCAGCGATCGCGACACAATGGTCGACAGCGCATAGGCCAGATACCGCTCGCCCAAAGCTTCGGCGAGCGGCTTGTCGAGTTCCTTGGAAACAGTCATGACGCGTCCAGGCTACCGGATTTAGTAGATATATGGAAACGCTCAACCAACCTTTGGCGTGCGGCGGGAAGTCCGACCCCTGCCTGCCGCTCGAGGAACCAGCCGGTCAAGGCCAACCCGTCCAGCACGTCACGGACGGTGGCGCCGGGCCGGCCGACCAGGAACCCGGGCAGCCTCAGCAACCGGTCGGCATAGGGTTTTCCCGCCGCCACCGACACGGCACGCCCCGTCCGCGGGCTGACATAGGCCAGCTCGTCGGCCACGCCCGAAACCGCGCAGGCCGACAGGTCCAGCCCGAACCCGAGTTCGCCGAGAAGCCCCAGTTCCCAGCGCACATAGGCCGGCCCCCAGGCCGCCCCGTCGTGTGTGTCCGTGCCCTCCAACTGGTCCAACAGCGCCAGACATCCGCGAAAGACGGCGGGATGTGGCTCGCGCTCGGGCAACGCGGCTTCGGCGACGGCGCACATGGAGACGAGCCCGGCCAAGCGGAGCGGGTCATCCAGCAGCACGGCCGCGGCCTGCCGCAGGGGCTCCACGGTCAGGGTCCCCAGATGCTCCGCCAGACGCGCCCGCCAACGGACGTTGACCACGGATCCGGGCTCCAGCGCGGCGCGGCGCCGGGCGGACCGGCCACCCGGCATCAGGCCCGAGTGCCGCCCGTGCCCGGCCGTCAGCAGGGAGAGGACCGCCCCCGTCTCGCCGTGCGGACGGGCCGAGAGGACGATCGCCTCGCCGGTCCACTCCATGCGCCTAACGCCGCCTCCACATCAATGCCAGGCCGAAGACCACGAACGCCAGGAACAGTGCGGCCAGAAGTGCCGGCAGCCCGTGCGGGCGCCACGCGTCCAGCGCACCCCCGCCCAGGGCAGGGCCGGCAATACCGCCCGCCATGTAGGCGATGACGAAGATCACATTGCCGGCGGCCAGATCCTCCTTCGGGAAACGTTGCCCCAGGACGGTCAGGCCCAGCGTGTAGAACCCCATCACCGCACTTCCCGCCAGGAACAACACCGGCCACATCAGAATGGGCACGTCGATCAGGACGGGCAGAAGCGCCGGGCCGAGGAACGCGACGGCGCCGCAGGCCAGCAGCAGCTTTTCCCGATCCACGCGGTCGGCAAGCCAACCAATGGGCAACTGCATCAGGAGCCCGCCGATCGAGAAGACCGACAGCATCCCGACGGCGCCGTCCTCTCCGATGCCCACCGCGACCGCCCATATGGGGAACAGCGCAAAGGCGCCCAGTTCGGCGAAGCCGCCGACGAACGCCGCGGTCAGGGCGACCGGCGCCACCCGCCACAGCCGGCCGATGTGGCGGGCTTCGAAGGATTCCTGCTCGGCCATGGGCGGGGCCAGGCGGTGCGCCAGCAGGATCGGCAGCATGGCCAGGGCCAGAAGCCCGGCCGCGGCCCCGAACGGCTGCCAGCCCTCCGTCCCGGTCACGCGCAGGAGCTGCGGTCCGCATGCGATGCCCGCGCTCCACAAGGCGGCATAGGTGGCCACCATGCGCCCACGCGTCTTCTCGGTCGCGATGCGATTGATCCAGGTCTCGCTGACCACCCACGCGATGGCAATGCCGTAGCCGAGGCCAAACCGCAGCACGAACCAGGCCGCGATGTGGTCCAGGACGGGGAACAGGAGCAGGAACGCGGCGGCCAGCAACACGCCCATGGCCATGGTCTGCACGGTGCCGACCCGCGCCACCAGCGACGGAATGGAGCGGCCGAGCAGCAGCACGGCCACCGCCGGCATGGCGGCATTGGCACCGTTGACGGTGGCGCTCCAGCCGCGGGCCTCGATGGCCAGCGACAGCAGGGGGATGGTCAGCCCGATGCTGAACCCGGCCCCCATGGCCGCGGAAACGACGGCGGCCAGGCTTAACCAGCGGCGCCGGTCGTCCAGCGTGTCGGACGCCGCGTGCGCGACGGATGATCCGGTCAAAACCCGACCCTCACGCGTTGTAGTCCAAGCCCCAGGGCCGGTAGTGGTCCGGGTCGTCCTGCCAGCTTTCGCGCACCTTCACGAACAGCTTGAGGTGAACCCGGCGCTCCAGAAGCTTTTCGATCTCCTGCCGGGCCGCCTGGCCGATCGCCTTGATCCGGCTGCCCCCCTTGCCCAGCACGATGGCCTTCTGGCCTTCACGCTCGACGGTGATGGCCTGGCCGATGCGCACCGAGCCGTCGTCGAACTCCTCCCACTCCTCGGTCTCCACGGCCACCGCGTAGGGCAGTTCCTGGTAGAGCTGGAGGAACACCTGTTCGCGCGTCATCTCCGCCGCGATCAGACGCATGGGCATGTCGGAAAGCTGGTCCTCCTCGAACAGCCAGGGTCCTTCGGGCATGCGGCCGGCCAGGACCTTGCGCAGCTCGGGCAGGCCGCTGCCGGTCACGGCGGAAATCATGAAGGTGTCCGTGAAATCGCCCAGCTCGTTCATTTCCTGGGCGAGGGCCAGGAGCTTCTGCCGCCGGATCAGGTCGATCTTGGTCAGGGCCAGGATCGCCCGCCGGCCAGCGGCCTTCAGCTTGTCGACGATGGCGCGGGTGTCGTCGTCGATCCGGCTGTGGCTGCTGTCGAACAGCAGGACGGTCAGATCCGCGTCTTCGGTGCCTTGCCACGCCGCCGCGACCATGGCCCGGTCGAGCCGCCGCTTCGGCCGGAATATTCCGGGCGTGTCGACGAACACCAGTTGGCTGGTGCCCTCGATGGTGATGCCGAGAACACGGGACCGCGTGGTCTGGACCCGTGGGCTGACGATCGAGATCTTGGCGCCCACCAGGGCATTCAGCAGCGTCGACTTGCCCGCGTTCGGCGCACCGACCAGGGCGACGAAGCCGCACCGGGTCCCGGCGCCATCGTCCGTGCCGCCCGCGTCGCCGGCTTGATTTACGTTTTCAACCATTCCCATCCGTCCCGATCCTGTCCAGCAGGGCCTGGGCCGCCGCCTTTTCCGCCGCGCGCTTTGTCCGCCCGGATCCCGAGGCAGGCTCCAGGCCACGCACGGTTACACGTACTTCGAACACCGGGTCGTGCGCCGCCCCGGTGCGCCCGACCATTTCATAAATTGGCAGGGGCCGGCCACGTCCCTGGGCCCACTCCTGCAGGCGGGTCTTGGGATCCTGCGGCGGCGCCAGCCCCTGCTCGACCATTCCGGCCCAGCAGCGGCGGATGAACGCCCGCGCCGGTGCGAGACCGGCATCCTTGTAGATGGCACCGATCACGGCTTCCATGGCGTCGGCGAGCAGCGTCGCGTTGGTGCGTCCGCCGATCTCCTCCTCCCCCGGGGAAAGCCGGAGGTAGGCGCCGAGCCCGATCTCGCGGGCAACGCGGCCCAGCGCGTCGCGCTGGACCAAGCCCGCGTGCCGCTTGGCAAGGTCGCCCTCGCGCTCGTCCGGGTAGCGCTCGAGCAGCCACTCGGCCACCACCAGCCCCAGCACGCGGTCGCCCAGGAACTCCAGCCGCTCGTACGCCACTCCCTCCCCACGGGCGGCCGCGGCCGTTCCGGCGAAGCTGGGGTGCGTCAACGCCTGCCGCAGCAGGTCCTTGTCGGCGAAGACATGGCCGAGGGCATCTTCCAATGCCGCGGCGTTCCGTTGGCCACCGGGCCCGGATACATCACTGGATGTCATCGAACAGCCGGCTCCCGCGCACGGCCCACGGCCACTTCCAGAATTCCCAGAAGCGCGTGCTGTCGTCCAAAGAGAAGAAAATGAATTCCGCACGCCCCACAAGATTTTCGCTCGGGATGAAACCGACCGCCGCCATCACCCGGCTATCCTGGGAGTTGTCGCGATTGTCCCCCATGGCGAAGAAGTGGCCGGGCGGGACCACATACACCTGGGTGTTGTCGAGCGGGCCGTGGTCGGCCAGTTCGAAGATCCGGTGTTCGCGCCCATTGGGAAGCGTTTCGATGAATTGCTGATAGCGGATCGGCAGCCCGTGGTCCGCCACCACCAGATCATCGATGCGCTCGCGCTTCACGGGTTGACCGTTGATGTGCAGAAGGCCCCCGATCATCTGGACGCGATCGCCGGGCAGGCCGACGATGCGCTTGATGTAGTCGGTCGAATTGTCGGTCGGCAGCTTGAACACCACCACGTCGCCGCGCTGCGGCTCTGTGTAGGCGAAGCGCCCCTTGAACAGCGGCAAGCTGAAAGGGAAGGAGTAACGGCTGTAGCCGTACGAATATTTCGAAACGAACAGGTAGTCGCCCACGAGCAGGGTCGGCAGCATCGACCCCGATGGGATGTTGAACGGCTCGAAGGCGAAGGTCCGCACACCGAAGGCGATCAGCACGGCATACAGAACGGTGCGCACGGTTTCGCCGAAGCCGCCCGTGGTGTCCTTTTTCATGCGTTTGCTCTGGGCGTCGGCTCCCGCGCCGGCAGCGGATGGATTGGTGTCGGGCATCAGGAGGATTTGATCTCTGGAACGGCCGAAATGATCACGAACGCTTCGGCCAATGGGTACTCATCGGTCAGCGTCAGGTGGATATGGGGGCGCATGCCTGCCGGTACCATCCGGTGGAGATGATCAAGCGCGCCACCCGACAATTCGATTGTGGGTTGCCCCGTCGGAAGATTCACCACACCCATGTCGCGCCAGTACACGCCGTCGCGAAAACCCGTGCCCAGTGCCTTCGAGCAAGCCTCCTTTGCGGCGAAACGTTTGGCATAGGTGGCGGCGGGGTTCGCCCGCCCCCCGGCCTTGGCCCGCTCCACGGAGGTGAAGACCCGTTCGAGGAACCGATCACCGAAGCGGTCGATCGTCCTCTCGATGCGCCGAATGTCGACCAGATCGTTGCCGATGCCGATGATCATGAGCCCAGTCCAGGGAAACGTGCGCCCTTATAACGTTCGCATCCGCGCACGTCACCCGCGCTCTCGGGCCCGTCACCGCCCGCGCGCGCGCTCCACGGAATTGATGACCGGGGACGCACGCAGGGCGGCGACGATGTTGGTCAGGTGCTTCAAATCCTTCACGTCGATGTCGATCAGGATTTCGAAATAGTCCTGCGTGCGGTTGGTGATCTTCAGATTGTTGATGTTGCCGCCGTTCTTGCCGATGACGGTGGACACCGTCCCCAGCGCCCCCGGCTCGTTCATCAGCACCACGCCGATCCGGCCCACATGGTTTTCGGGCGCGGCTGGACCGACATCCCACGCCACGTCGATCCAGCGTTCCGGCGTGTCGTTGAAGCTCTCCAAGGTTTCGCAGTCGATCGTATGGATCGTGACACCCTTGCCGGTGGTCACGATGCCGACGATGCGATCGCCCGGGAGCGGGTGACAGCACCCGGCGTAATGGACGGCCATGCCCGGGATCAGCCCCCGGATGGGAACGGGCTGGTCCTTGCCCTTCGCCTTCGGTTTGGGCCGGGCCAACGGCACCACGTTCCCGTCGCCCGCCGGGGTTTGGGTCGCCTGTTGCCGGTGCCCCGGAAAGACGGCGTGGAACACCTCGCGCGGGGACACGGTGCCGGCCCCCGCCGCCGCCATCACATCCTCGGCATTCTGTGCCTGGAAGGACTTGGCGACGTTGTCCAACGCCTTTTCGGCGAAGTCGTACCCTTCCTGGCGCCACACCTTCTCCAGGAGCGCCCGGCCAAGGCTCACATATTGCTGACGCTGCTGGGCGCGGACGAACCGGCGGATGCGCGCACGGGCGCGCGCCGTGACGACGAACCGCTCCCATTCCGGGGATGGGGTTTGGGCCTTGGAGGTGACGATCTCGACCTGGTCGCCGTTGTGCAACTGGGCACGCAGCGGCATCATCCGGCCGTTCACCTTTGCGCCGACGCAGGTATCGCCGACCTGGCTGTGGACGGCATAGGCGAAATCCACCGGGGTCGCGCCGCGGGGCAGGGCAATCAGGTCGCCCTTCGGGGTGAAGCAGAAGACCTGGTCCTGGTAGAGCGCAAGCTTGGTGTGTTCGAGGAATTCCTCGGGCTTCTGCGCGTGCTCCAGGACGTCCAGAAGATCGCGCAGCCAGCGGAACTGCCGTCCCTCGGTCCGCGCGCCCTGCTTGTACGCCCAGTGTGCGGCCACGCCCAGGTCGGCCACCTCGTGCATGTCCTTGGTGCGGATCTGCACTTCGATGCGCTGCCGCTCCGGGCCGATGACGCCGGTGTGCAGCGAACGGTAACCGTTCGGCTTGGGCGTCGAGATGTAGTCCTTGAACCGGCCGGGGACCACCGGATAGCGGCTGTGGAGAACGCCGAGCGCCTGATAGCACTGGCCGATGTCCTCCACGACGATGCGGAACGCCATGATGTCCGAGAGCTGCTCGAACGTGACGTTCTTGCGCTCCATCTTGCGCCAGATCGAGTGGGGCGTCTTCTCGCGCCCGGAAACCACCGGTTTCGGCAATCCGCCGTCCGACAGCACCCCCCTCAGTTCCTCGATGACGCGGTCGACGATGCTGCCGCCTTCCCGGCGCAAAAAGGCCAACCGGGCCAGGATGCTGTCCCGGGCGTCGGGATTGATCTCGGCGAAGGACAAATCTTCCAACTCGTCCTTCATCCGCTGGATGCCGATGCGCTCGGCCAGCGGCGCATAGATGTCCAGGGTCTCGCGGGCGATGCGCTTACGCTTTTCCGGCTTTTGCAGGAAATGCAGCGTCCGCATGTTGTGCAGCCGGTCCGCAAGCTTCACCAGCAGGACGCGGATGTCGTCCGACATGGCGAGCACGAGCTTGCGGAAATTTTCCGCCTGCTTCGCCTGGTCGTTTTGGAACTCGATCCGCGACAGCTTGGTGACGCCGTCCACCAGACGGGCCACCTCGCCCCCGAACAGCCGCTCGATCTCGGACAGCGGCGTGCCGGTGTCCTCGACGACGTCGTGGAGCAGGGCCGTGATGATGGACGCCCCATCCAGCTTCATGCTGGTGAGGATGCCGGCAACCTCGAGTGGATGAGCAAAATAGGGGTCGCCCGAGGCGCGCGTCTGCGTCCCGTGCGCCTTCATGGCGAACACGTAGGCGCGGTTCAGCGCGTCCTCGTCGACCGTCGGGTCGTACGCCTTGACCCGCTCGACCAACTCGTATTGCCGGATCATGACCGGCCTCGCTTGGCTTGAAGTCCGCGCAATGTGCGGAGTGCTAATGGTCCGCGCGGTGCGCGGAGGATCACTCCAGGTCGCCGAAATCGTCCCCGGCAGCCCCCACCAACTCGTCGTCACCCACCGGATCGTCCTCGCCGAAGCCACCGGCGTCGACCTCCGCCTCGTCGGCGGTCTGGGCACCCCATGCCTGCTCGCCGGCCATCAGCTCGGCGATTTCGTCCGTCGGCTCGGGCTCGTCGGACTCCACCATCTTCTGGTGCCCCTTGATCAGGCCGTCCCGGAGGGCGTCGAGCACGACCGTCTCGTCCGCGATTTCGCGCAGGGCGACAACCGGATTCTTGTCGTTGTCGCGCTCGATCGTGAGCGTGGCGCCGGAGGCGAGTTCGCGCGCGCGGTGTGCGGCCATCATGACCAGCTCAAACCGGTTCGGGATCTTCTGTACGCAATCTTCGACGGTAACGCGCGCCATACCCGGGCTTCTCCACAATACAATTCAATACAGTAATAGTATCGGATCGCGTCCGACGGGCGCAAGTGCGGTGCGGCAGCGGACGCATGCGACACGTGCATGCCGGCTGGCGCCCCCTCCCGTCAGCATCCCCCCCGCCCGCCGGTGTCAGCCCGCCGGCCCGGGGTCGGGCTCGATGCCCTGACCGGGCGGCAGCCGGGCAATGAGCGCGTCGACATCGAGGCCGAGGACCGGATGCCGCCACGCGGGCGCCACGTCACGCAAAGGATACAGCACGAACGCACGATCCTGCATGCGGGGATGGGGCAGCACCGGCCCAACCGTTCCCTCCAGCACCCGCCCGTCGTAATCGACCAGATCGAGGTCCAGCACACGCGCCTCGTTGCGGTGGATGCGCATCCGGCCGAATGCCGCCTCGATCCCGTGCAGGCGGGCGAGCAGCCCGCCCGGATCCAACCCGGTCTCCAGCACAACCACCCCGTTCACGAACCAGGGCTGATCGGAGACCGGCACCGGCGCGGTCCTGTACCAGCGGGAGCGGGCGACCACGCGCCCGGCGCCCTCGGCTTCCAGGGCACGCACCGCCGCTTCGCAGACGGCCAGGGGGGTCGGGTGCGCGGAAGAGGGGAGATTCGAGCCGATGGCGACGAGAATCATGAGTGGACAGGCCTTCGACAACGCACTTGAGGGACGGAAGGGTCTGGCATAGGGTCCAACGTCCCGCACAGAAAAATAAAATTCTGCACACTGGAAACTTTGCCACACGGACTGCGGGCATCCGGATCCGGCGTTTCATTTACGGGGATTGCAAATGCTTTTCTACAAGGAAGAACGCATTGCCTTGTTCATCGATGGTTCGAACCTCTACAACACCGCCAAGGCGCTAGGCTTCGACATCGACTACAAGCGCCTTTTGGAAATGGTGGCCGGCCGAGGGCGCCTGCTGCGGGCCTTCTACTACACGACGCTGGTCGAGGATCAGGAATACTCCCCGCTCCGCCCGCTGGTGGATTGGCTGGACTACAACGGCTATACGCTGGTGACCAAGCCCGCCAAGGAATTCACCGACGCCGCGGGCCGGCGGCGCGTCAAGGGCAGCATGGATGTGGAGCTGGCCGTCGACATGCTGGAGATGTCCGACCACATCGACCACGCCGTCCTGTTCTCCGGCGACGGCGACTTCGTCCGACTGGTCGAAGCGGTGCAGCGCAAGGGCGTCCGCGTGAGCGTCGTCAGCAGCCTGCGAACCCAGCCGGCCATGGTCGCCGACGATCTGCGGCGGCGGGCGGACCAGTTTGTCGAGTTGCAGGACCTGGCCGGGCAGATCGCCCGCACCCATTCGCAACGGGACGGAAACCTGGGCGGCTACGGCGACTGATCCGCGTTCCGGGGCGGAGGCTGCGCCCGGAACGCCGACAAGCCGGCGGCGGTTCGGACGCCCGTGGTCAACCAGCACAGGGCGCCGAACCCCCAGGCGAACCAGGCGAACCAATCGGGCAGCAGGCAGATCAGAACGAACAGGGCGATCGTTTCCGTGCCCTCGGTCAGACCGCCGATGTAGTACAGGGACTTGCGGCCGCGGATCGACGTGTCCAGGCCGCGCTTGGCCGCGAAGACGGCGTAGGCGAGGAAGCTGGAGCCGGTTCCGACGAAGCTGAACACCAGGAAGGCCGCCGGCAAGGCCGCCTCGGGCCGCCCGACGGCGAAGAAAAAGGCGACGCCGCTGTAGAAGACGAAATCGCAAACGATGTCGAGGAAGCCGCCGGCATCCGTCGGCGCCCCCCGCCGGGCAACCGCACCGTCAAGGCCGTCCAAAATCCGGTTCGCCAGGATCAGGCCCAGGGCGGCCCCATAGGCCTGGAACGCCAGGGCAACCCAAGCGACCGTACCGACCAGGAATCCGGCCGCCGTGACGTAATCCGGTCGGACGCCCCGAGCGGCCAGGATGGTCCCGATCCGGTCGAGTGGCGGATCGACCACACGGCGGAGCCGGGCATCCAGCATTCGGGGCGCCCGGTTCTAGCGTTCGTGCGGCAGGCCCGCGGAATTGTGCCGGTCGGTGTCGTACACGCCCGGCAGGTCGGGCATCACCTCTTCGACCGGAGCCGCGAACTCGTACGCGCGACGCGCCGACCAATAGCTGTAGAGACTGACCGGAATGGTGAACAGGTAGGCCAGGCCGAGAGCCGCCAGCGTCGGCCATGGCGCGGTGGTCATTGCCATCCCGACCACGCCAATGCCCAGCAGCACCGGCGCCACCGCCCACTGCGGCACCCGCACCTTCTTGAACGAATAGGTCGGAATCCGGCTGATCAAGAGGAAGGCGATCGTCACCGTCCATGCGGCGACGAACAACGGCCTGTCGAGCCAACCCTCGCCCAACTCGAAACTCCCGACCATCGGAAGAAGCACCAACCCCGCCCCGGCCGGGGCCGGAACACCGGTGAAAAAGCTCTTCGCATAGGCGGGGGGTTCGATGTCCAGGGCGCTGTTGAAGCGTGCAAGCCGCAACGCCATGCACACGGCGAAAATGAGCGCGGCCCCCCATCCGAGATTGCCGGCCCCCGCCATGACCCAGAGATACAAGACCACCGCGGGTGCCACGCCGAAGCTGATCACGTCGGACAGGCTGTCCAGTTCCGCTCCGAACCGGGACTGGGCATTCAGAAGGCGGGCAATGCGGCCGTCGAGGGAGTCCAGAATCGCCGCCACGACGATGGAGATCACCGCGGGCCGCCACTCCCCGTTCAGGCCGAACCGCATGGCGGTGAGCCCCGCGCACAGCGCCAGCACCGTCAGCGCGTTCGGCAACAGATGGTTCGGCGTGAACGTGCGCAGCCGCGGCTTCGTCAACCGCAGCCGACGGGGCCGGCGGCGCAACGCCAGCGGCCGGTTCATCAACGCACCTCGCCCTGGCGCGGCGCCTCGGAACCATGGAGGTCGGCCAGCACCGTTTCGCCCGCGACGGCACGCTGGCCGACGGCGACCAGGGGCGCCACCCCGTCCGGCAGGTAGACGTCGCAGCGGCTGCCGAAGCGGATCAGGCCGTACCGTTCCCCGCCGCGCACCGCCGCCCCTTCCTTCGCCCAGCACAGGATCCGCCGCGCCACCAGGCCGGCGATCTGCACGACGGCGACGGCGCGGCCGTCGTTCGCGCGGATCAGGGCGGACATGCGTTCGTTCTCGTCGCTCGCCTTGTCGAGCGCCGCATTCACGAACAGGCCGGGCCGGTAGGCCAAGCGCTCGACGACCCCGTCAACGGGCATGCGGTTCACATGCACGTCGAAAACATTGAGGAAAACGCTGATGCGGGTCAGCGGCTTGTCGCCCAGCCCGAGTTCGGGCGGCGGTACGGCCGTGGCGATCAGCTGAACCACCCCGTCGGCAGGACTGACGACAAGACCGGGCTTGGTCGGTGTGATCCGGTCCGGATCACGGAAGAAGAAGGCGCACCAGGCGGTCAGCATGAAGCCGACCCATCCCAGCGGCTGCGCCACAAGGGCCAGCAGTGCGGACACGACCGCGAAGCCGGCGATGAACGGCCAACCTTCGCGGTGGATGGGGGGAATCGTGCTGCGGATGGTGTCGAGCAGCGTCTGGGATGCGTGGGTCTGGTATGTCATTGTCACCATGCGTCGGGCGCCGGGAAACCGGCCGCGTCACCGCTGCGGCAGCGTGAAGATCTGGCCGGGGTAGATGCGGTTCGGATCCTGGATCTGGCCCTGGTTCGCCTCGTAGATGACCGTATATAGGACACCGCGCCCGTATGCGCGACGGGCGATGCGCCACAAACTCGCACCCGGCTGCACGACGGCGGCCTCTCCGGCCGGCAGGTCGGCGGGCGGCGCGGTGACCTGGAGCGGGATCTCCGAACGCGCAAGCACCCTGCCCTGCCCGCCGACATGGTCAACGCGGACGGTGTAGACGCCGGGCGGGACCGGCGTGGCCGGATGCAGGCGCCAGCGGCCGTTCGCATCCGCCTGCACACGGCCGAGAAGCGCCCCGTCCAGGTACACCTGCAAGGTGGCACCGGGCTGGGCGCGCCCACTCAGGACGACGTTGCCGGACGGGTCGTAGTCCACGACCTCGATGGCCACTGCCCCCGGCGGAAGCCGCGGGGGTGCCGACGCGGCGGTACGTCCCCCCTCCTGCCCCGTCTCCGGGAGGGATGCGGTCGCGGGAACCTGCAACACGGTCGAGGGGCCGGATCCCTCCCGCGGGACGATCAGCGCCAAGGCTCCGGCCGGTGCCCCCCGGGCGTCCGGGGTGTGCGGTTGTCCGGCAACATCGCGGGTACGCTCCGGCACGACGACCACGACGCTCTCGGACGAGGGCACGGGTGCGGCCCCGCCGGGATTGCGGGCGTCGAGGCTCAGTTCCCGGCCGCCGGGTCGAAGCGGTTGTCCGGGCACCAGCATCCATTCGCCACGGGCATCGGCGGTGGCTTCCCCGACCACGGACGTTCCGTCGCGGATGATGATGCGGGCGTCCGGTGCCGCACGTCCGGCCAGAACGGCCCGCCCGTCCGGTTCCACACGGACGATGTCGAAGCTGGGTTCAACCGCTGCCGGCCCGGCCGGCCCGGTCATCGGGTCCGCTGGGGATGCGGAGGTGCCGGGAGCCGGCGGCGCAGTGGTGACGGATGCGGGGGGGCCGGATGCGGGGAGCGCGACCGTCGCGGCCACCTGAACGGTTGGTTCGGGCGACTGCGCATACCAGCCCACGGCAATTCCGCCGGCCGCGACGAGGACGCCCACCCCTGTGAGCAACACCGTACGCTTCACACCAACCGCCTTCCCGTCAGGAACACTCCATTACGAGTCAATCAAGTATGCGGGCAAAGCCCCGCGTCAAACGGGGCTACCACTGTCGCGCCACCCGGTACCCGACCTTGACCGGCCAATTCACGGCAGGGGACCAACGCCCTTCAGGTAGACCGCGATGGCGTTCCGATCCTCCGCCGTCAACTTGGAGGTGCTGTTGCGCACAACCTCGGCCATCGGGCCTCCAATGGAGTCCCCATCGGGGGTCAGACCGGTTTCCAGCATGAACACGATGTCATCCGCGCTCCAGTCACCGAGGCCACCGTCCGATGGCGTGATGTTCGGGACCTTTTCGCCTTCGGGACCGGCTTCGTTCCCGGCGAGATAGCGGTCCGACTGCAGACCGCCCAGCCGGTTGCGCGGCGTATGGCACTCCCCGCAATGGCCCAGCACGTCCACAAGATAGCGCCCGCGGTTCCACTCCCGGCTTTGCCCCGGCTCGTCCGGAAGAGGGCCGGTTTCGAGATGGAGCAGTTGCCACACGGGCAGCAGGAAACGCCAGCCGAACGGCGGCGGAACCTCGTGGGGGCGGTTGGCTTGGGCAGAGGCCGGCTGTACCCGCAGATAGGCCCATAGGTCACGGGCATCCTGGTCCGTCATGCGGGCATAGGAGGTGTAGGGAAACGCCGGGAAATAGCGGTGTCCCTGGGGAGAGACGCCGGCCCGCAGCGCCCGCATGAAGTCCTGCTCGCTCCACGCGCCGATCCCGTGGATTGGATCCGGCGTGATGTTGGGGCTGTGGAACGCACCAAAAGGCGTGCCGAGCCGGCGCCCGCCGGCAAGGCGCTCGCCCCCTTCCATCGTATGGCAACCAAGGCAACCAGCGGCGTTGAAGACGTATTCGCCACGCCGGACCGCCTGAGAGTCGGGCGGAGCGGCGCCGGGGACGACGGCCGACTGCCCCCCGCCATCGTGCGCACCCTGCCCGCAGGCGGCCACCAGGACCCCCAGCAGCAGTGCGCAAAGGCGGAGGCCCGGCCCTGTCATTTCGCGCGGAACGCTTCGTGGCAGGCGCCGCAGGCCTGGCCGACGCCACCGAACGCGGCCTTGATCTGCTCGGGATCGTTGGATGCGGCCGCCTTGGAAAGGGTGGCACTGGCCGTCTGCATGCCTTTCACGACGTCCTCGAGCTTGGCGGGCTGCTGCCAGATCTCGGGCTTTGCCTTGCTGTTGCCCACTCCCTGCTGACTTCCGGGAGGGAACAGCTGGGTGAGATTCCTCGAAACCTCCTCAATGGTCGCCGACGCGGCCTGGACCTCCTGCACCGACCCTTGGTTCTGGCGCACATACTGCGTCAGGACGCGGACGGCGCTGCCATAGCGCTTCATCTGCGTCTGGCGCTGCTCGACCTGCTGTTCGAGCGCGGACTGGGCACCGGCCGGAACAGGGGCGCCAAAAGTGCCCGCCGCCAGAACGGCGGCGACCCCCGATGCGAAAAGGATCCGTGACAACCGCATGTGATGCCCCCTCCTGGTTTGTGCCGCGAGTACTATCCCGCGTTCGCCCGTGTTACCCGAGCATGGATACTCTACGTTCGAGGCGAGTGGTTTTCGAGCATGCATCTGTGAAAATTGCCGACCGCGCGTTGCCCTGCGGCAACGATCCGATCACCGACAGGCGACAATCCATGAGCAGCATTCGTTCCGTCTGCGTGTACTGCGGTTCGTCAAGCCGTGTGAGCGACACCTACAAGGAGGCCGCCCATGACCTCGGCACGTTGCTGGGGCGCGCGGGATTGCAGGTTGTCTACGGAGGCGGACGGGTCGGCCTGATGGGCATCGTCGCCGACGCGGCACTGGCCCAAGGCACCCAGGTGGTCGGCATCATCCCCGAGCACATCCAGGTGCTGGAGGTCGAGCATACCGGCTTGAGCGAACTGCATGTCGTCGACAGCATGCATACCCGCAAGCGCATGATGGTGGAGCGGTCCGATGCCTTCGTGATCCTGCCCGGGGGGCTCGGTACGTTGGACGAGATGTTCGAGATCCTCACATGGAAGCAGCTCCACCTGCACGACAAGCCCGTGGTGGTGGTGGACGTCGGCGGCTATTGGCGTCCGCTGGTGGACATGGTGCGGCACATCATTTCCGAAGGGTTCGCCCGACCGGGGCACCTCGATCTGTTCCATGTCGTCAGTGGGCCGGACGAGGTGCTGGACGCCTTCTCGCGCGCGCCGGAATCCGTCATCGAACCCGAAACCAAGTGGCTTTAGGGCTCCTTTGACCCGCGCGGCCCCGGTGCTATAAGGCCAGCCTTCGAAATTCGAACCAGGGCGCGTATCATGCCGAAGATCAAGGTCCAAAACCCCGTCGTCGAGATCGACGGCGACGAGATGACCCGCATCATCTGGCAGTGGATCAAGGACAAGCTGATCCTGCCGCACCTGGACATTGAGCTGAAGTACTTCGACCTCGGGATCGAGCACCGCGACAAGACCGAGGACAAGGTCACCGTCGAGGCGGCCGAGGCGATCAAGACCTACGGCGTGGGCGTCAAGTGCGCCACCATCACGCCGGACGAGGCCCGGGTTGCCGAATTCAATCTGAAGAAGATGTGGAAGTCCCCGAATGGGACGATCCGCAACATCCTGGGCGGAACCGTCTTCCGCGAGCCGATCATCTGCAAGAACGTGCCGCGGCTGGTTCCCGGCTGGACCAAGCCCATCGTGATCGGGCGCCACGCATTCGGCGACCAGTACCGTGCGACCGATTTCAAGGTGCCCGGTCCCGGCAAGCTGACGATGACCTTCACGCCGGCTGGCGGCGGCCAGCCCCAGACCTTCGAGGTGTTCGACTTCCCGGGCGCCGGCGTCGCCATGGGCATGTACAACCTCGACGAATCCATCACGGGGTTCGCGCGCGCCTGCTTCAACTACGCGCTGTCGCGGAAGTACCCGCTGTACCTGTCGACCAAGAACACGATCCTCAAGGGCTACGACGGGCGCTTCAAGGACATCTTCGCCGAGGTCTACGAGAGCGAGTTCAAGGGCCGGTTCCAGGCCGCCGGGCTGACCTACGAGCACCGCCTGATCGACGACATGGTCGCCGCCGCCCTGAAGTGGGAGGGCGGGTTCGTCTGGGCGTGCAAGAACTACGACGGCGACGTGCAGTCCGACACGGTGGCCCAGGGCTTCGGTTCGCTCGGCCTGATGACCTCGGTGCTGCTGACGCCCGACGGCCGGACCGTCGAGGCCGAGGCCGCCCACGGCACGGTCACGCGCCACTACCGCGAGTACCAGAAGGGCCGCGAAACCTCGACCAACCCCATCGCGTCGATCTTCGCCTGGACGCAGGGCCTGCGCTACCGCGGCAAGTTCGACGGCACGCCGGATGTCGTCCGCTTCGCCGACACGCTGGAGCGGGTCTGCGTCGAGACGGTCGAAAGCGGCAAGATGACCAAGGATCTGGCCATCCTGATCGGCCCCGACCAGCCCTGGCAGACCACCAACCAGTTCCTGGAAACCCTGGCGGCGAACCTGGACAAGGCCCTCGCCTGAAAACAGCAAGTCGGCGCCCGGTCGGACGGCCGGGCGCCCGCCCACCGGAGCGCCGAATGATCGATCTCGACGACATCCGCAGGGCGCGGGAAGCGCTCGCGGGCGAGTTGCCCGTGACACCGACCGTGCCGGCCCCACGCCTGTCCCGCCAACTCGGGGCGGATCTCTGGCTGAAGCTGGAGAACCAGCACTACACGGGCTCCTTCAAGGAGCGCGGTGCGCTGAACAAGCTGAAGCACCTGCCGGCCAGCGAGGCAAAGGCGGGCGTGATCGCGATGTCGGCCGGAAACCACGCCCAGGGCGTGGCGTTCCATGCCAATCGTCTGGGCATCCCGGCCACGATCGTGATGCCGAAGGGCACCCCCTTCACGAAGGTCGAGCGGACCGAAGCCTATGGCGCCCGCGTGCTGCTGCATGGCGAGAACCTGAGCGAGGCCGAGGCGTTCGCCCGTGAAACCGCGTCCAAGGAAGGGCTCGGGTTCGTCCACCCCTATGACGATCCCCTGATCATTGCCGGCCAGGGCACCGCAGGCCTCGAGATTTTGGACGCCCTGCCCGACGTGGATACCGTCGTGGTCCCCATCGGCGGTGGCGGGCTGATTTCCGGCATTGCGACGGCGGTCAAGGCGTTGCGCCCGGGGATTCGGGTGATCGGGGTCCAATCCGCCCTCTATCCTTCGATGTACCAGGCTCTGCGGGGCGAGGAGCCGAAGTGCGGCGGCGCGTCGGTGGCGGAGGGCATCGCCGTGAAGGCGCCCGGCCGGATCGCGCGGGAGATCATCGGCCACCTCGTGGACGAGATCCTGCTTGTGGACGAGACGGCCTTGGAAAAGGCGGTCGATGTCCTCGCAACCGTCCAGAAGCAGGTGGTCGAAGGCGCGGGTGCGGCGGGTGTCGCCGCCATGATCGCCCATCCGGACCGGTTTGCGGGGCGCAAGGTCGCCGCGGTCCTGTGCGGGGGTAATATCGACCCGCGCGTGCTGGCCTCGATCCTGATGCGCGGACTGGTGCGCGAGCGCCGAGTCGTGCAGCTCCGCATCGAGATCACCGATTCCCCCGGCGTGCTGGGAAAGGTTGCCGCCCTGCTGGGCGAGGCCGGCGCCAACATCATCGAGGTCTATCACAAGCGCCTGTTCCACAATGTCCCGGTCAAGATGGCCGAGATCGACGTGGTGCTGGAGACCCGCGACCGGACCCATGTGGATGCGGTCATTGCCAAATTGGCCGCAGCCGGGTTCCCGACCTCTCTTCTGTCCGAAGTGTCCTGAAGCGGGCGCCGCCCGCTGCGATCAGGCGGTTGCCGGGCCGAGTTCGGCGTAGGCGCCGCGGAAATAGAGCAGCGGGCGGCCGCCACCGGCGTGGGCAAGCCGCACCACTTCGCCCACCAGGATCACGTGGTCGCCACCGTCGTGCACGGCGCGCAGCTCGCATTCCAGCGTGCTCAGGCACCCCGCGAGCAATGGGCAGCCGCCCAGCCCGGGGGTGTATTCGACGCGGTCGAAACGGTCGGCAACCGGCGACGCGAACCGTGCCGAGATGGCGCGCTGCCCCTCCTCAAGGATGTTGACCGCAAATCGCCCGGTCTGCGCGAACGCCTCCAGACACTGTGTTCCGCGGTCGATGCAGAACAGCACCAGTGGCGGATCCAGCGACACGGAGGTGAAGGAGTTGACGGTCAGGCCGATGGGCGCGCCCGTCCCATCGGTCGTGGTGACGACGGCTATCCCTGTCGCGAAGAATCCCAGGGCATCGCGGAACATCCGCTGATCGATTGTCATGGGGGCGGAATCAACCGGGCAATCGGAACCACAGCAAAGTGGACCCATCCCCCACCGGCTTCAAGCCTGCGTGTTCGAAAGAAAGGGCCAAGGGTCCTTGCCGCCTTTTTTGGAGGTAACCAAACCGGCTAGGCTGTATAGTGCGCCGCAACGCTCGCGCGTACCAGGAGCCTTTCCCCCATGATGTTGATCGTCGGTTTGCTCGTCGTGGTCGTGTGCACCCTTGGCGGCTATGCCGCCATGGGTGGCAAGCTCCTCGTGCTTTGGCAGCCGTTCGAGCTGGTGATCATCGGCGGCGCCGCTGTGGGAGCGTTCCTCATCGCCAACCCGCGCGACGTGGCCATCGCTGCGGCCCGTGGATTCGGCCGTGCCATGCGGGGCGCCAAATTCAAGCGTGAACACTACTTGGAACTGCTCACCATGCAGTACCAGGTGTTCAAGGTCGCCAAGACCCGCGGCCTGCTGGCGCTCGAACAGCATATCGAGAAGCCGCGCGAAAGCACCCTGTTCGCCCAGTTCCCCCTGTTCTTCAACGAAACGCACGCGGTCACCTTCCTCACCGACTACCTCCGCCTGATGACGCTCGGGTCCGACAACCCGCACGAGATCGAGGCGCTGATGGACGAGGAGATCGAGACCCACCACCACGAGGCCACACAGGTGGCGCATGCGCTCCAGATCATGTCCGACGGCCTGCCGGCGCTCGGCATCGTGGCGGCGGTGCTGGGCGTCATCAAGACCATGGGCTCCATTACGGAACCGCCGGAAATCCTGGGCAAGCTGATCGGCGGCGCGCTGGTCGGCACGTTCCTGGGCGTGTGGCTCTCCTACGGCTTCATCGGACCGATCGCGTCGATCCTGAAGCAGATCGCCGACGCCGAACTGAAGTATCTGCAGTGCATGAAGGCGGGGCTCCTGGCTCACCTGCACGGATCCGCCCCCGCCATCTCGGTCGAGTATGCCCGCAAGGCGCTCGCGTCCGAGGTGCGCCCCTCGTTCTACGAGGTCGAAGAGGCCTGCGCGGCCCTGCCGCCGGCCTGATACCGGCCTTACGAAGACAAGGGGGGCATCGTGGCGACGCTCAAGGACTCCAACCAGCCAATCATCATCGTCAGGAAGCGCAAGAAGCGCGCCGAGCCGCACCATAGCGGCGCCTGGAAGGTGGCCTACGCCGACTTCGTGACGGCGATGATGGCCTTCTTCCTTTTGCTCTGGCTCCTGAACGTCACCACGGCCGACCAGCGGCAGGGGATCGCCGACTATTTCACACCGGTCAGCGTCTCCAAGATGAACAGCGGCAGCGGGAGTGTCCTGGGCGGCCTGTCCATCACCGTCCCCGGGGCCCAGACCAGCCCCTCGGCCCCCATCGTGGTCGTGGAGATCCCCTCGCAGGGCCGTCCCGGCTATGCCAGCGAGGCGGCCGAGGATGCGGAAGAGGCGACGGCGCCCAAGGGCGGGACCGAAGGCGACCATGGCGGCCTCGGGCGCGAGGGCGATGCCAGGGGTAGCGGCCGCGCCGGCGACGAGGATGGCAAGGGGCGGGCCGGGGACCAGGACGGAACCGGCCCGGCCGGCAACCGCAACGGCACCGGCGTGCGCTTCGCGACGCAGATGGCCACGCCTGGCGCTCCCCCCGCCGTTCCGGCCGGGGCACAGGCGGGGGCGAGGGCCGGCGATCCGGCGACCCTGGAGCGGCAGCTCGCCGATCAGGAGCAGGCCCAGTTCAAGCAGGCCGAGGAACTGCTCCGGCAGGCCATCCAATCCACACCCGAGTTGCAACCGCTTCAACAGAACCTGGTCATCGACCAGACCCCGGAAGGCCTGCGCATCCAGATCGTCGACCGCGAAGGCTATTCCATGTTCCCGAGCGGCAGCGCGCATATGTTCCCGCAGACGCGGCAACTGCTCGCCCTCGTCGGTCAGGCCGTGCGCCAGATGCCGAACCGGCTCAGCATCAGCGGGCACACCGACTCGGCCCCGTACACCCGGGCCGTCGCCTACGACAACTGGGACCTGTCGACCGACCGCGCGAACGCCAGCCGCCGCGCCCTCGTGCAGGCCGGCATCCAGGACACGCGGATTGCCACGGTGGTCGGCCGCGCCGACCGCGAGCATCTCTTCCCCAACGACCCTCAATCGCCGCGCAACCGCCGCATCTCGATCGTACTGCTGAGCGAACGCCGCGCGTTGGCGCAGCAGGCGACGGAGCCGGCCCAGCCCCGTTCCGCCGCCCCGGCCAATGGGACGGAGCCGGCTGGGCGGCAGGTCCCTGTGACCCCGGCGGCCGTTCCGGCGCTGGCGGCCCCCGCTGTTCCCGCCACGACACCGTTCCGGTCTCCGCCGCTCCCGGCGGTCGCACCTGCGGCTCCGGCCGTTCCGGCGCCGGCCGCCGCGGCCGGCTCACCCCCGGCTGCCACAGCCACCAACTGACCAACCCGTCCCGTCCGAACGGCGCGGCCTCAATCCGCACCGTCGTGACGGGACATCGGTTTCCGCGAGGGATGAAAGGCGGCTCCGGCCGCCAAGCATCGCCCCGTCGAGTATCGCCCCGTCGAGTATCGCCATGAGTCCATGGCGCCGTTCCCCTTGCCCGCCGCGATCACACAGGCGGTCCGGGGCCGGCCGAGCGGCGCCTGTTGGATGGCCACGAGAGGCCGCCCATCGGTTGCCGGGGCGGGCCCCCTCCCGATGGCAAGATGCCGGGTGAGCATGCCCGAAGGGCCGGAAGGCCCTTCGGCGGTTCATAGAATCAGGACGCCACCGCCTGCACCGACCTGTTCTGCTCGCGGGTCTTCAGGAACCGCAGCTTGGGCCAATCCTCCTGCGTGCGGTTCAAGTGCCAGGCGTTGCGGGCCAGGAAAACCAGCGCCCCGTCATGATCCTCGGCGAGGGCCGAGCGGTTGTTGTCGACGAAACGCTTCAGCTCGGCGGGATCGTCGCATTCCACCCAACGGGCGGCGTCAAGCCCCGCGCTCTCGAACCGTGCGGCGATGCCGTACTCGGCCTCGATGCGGGCGGACAGCACCTCGAACTGCAGTTGGCCGACGACGCCCACGATCCAGTCCGCGCCGATCAAGGGCTTGAAGACCTGGCTCGCCCCCTCCTCGGCGAAATGCTCCAGCGCTTTGCGCAGGTGCTTCACCCGCATCGGGTCGTCCAACCGCACACGCTGGAGCAGTTCCGGAGCAAAGGACGGAACGCCGGTGAAGCGGAGCTCCTCGCCCTCGGTCAGGGTGTCGCCGATGCGCAGCGATCCGTGGTTGGGGATGCCCATGATGTCGCCGGGCCAGGCGTCCTCGGCCAGTTCCCGGTCGCGGGCCAGGAACAGGACGGCGTTGTTGACCGCGATCATCTTGCCCGACCGCACGTGCTTCAGCTTCATGCCGCGCTTGAAATGGCCCGAGCACAGCCGCACGAAGGCGATGCGGTCGCGGTGGTTCGGGTCCATGTTGGCCTGGACCTTGAAGACGAATCCGGACACCTTGCCTTCCGACGGTTGCACGGCCCGCTGTTCGGCCGGCTGCGGCCGCGGCGCGGGAGCGAGTTCCGCCAAACCCTGCAGCAGTTCCTGGACACCGAAATTGTTGACCGCGCTGCCGAAGTAGATCGGCGTCATGTTGCCTGCGCGGTATGCGTCGAGGTCGAAGGCCGGCATCAGGCCCCGTGCCATCTCGACCTCCTCGCGGAGCTTCGACACCGCGTCCCTGGGGAGCAGCTCGTCGAGCTTCGGATCGTCCAAACCCTTGCATTCGACGGCGCCGGCGATCCGGTCGCCACGGGCACGGTCGAACATCAGGAGACGGTCGCGCAGCAGGTCGTAACAGCCCAGGAAGTCACGACCGGACCCGATCGGCCAGCTCGCCGGCGACACCTCGATTTGAAGCGTCTGCTCGATTTCGTCGATCAATTCGAACGGATCGCGTGCTTCGCGGTCCATCTTGTTCACGAAGGTGACGATGGGGACGTCGCGCAGCCGGCAGACCTCGAACAGTTTGCGGGTCTGGCTTTCGATGCCCTTCGCCCCGTCGATCACCATCACCGCGCTGTCGACGGCCGTGAGCGTCCGGTAGGTGTCCTCCGAAAAGTCCTCGTGGCCCGGCGTGTCCAGAAGGTTGAAGGTGCGTTCGGCATAATCGAAGGTCATCACCGACGCGGTGACCGAAATGCCGCGTTCGCGCTCCACCTTCATCCAGTCCGATCGGGCGCGCCGCTGCTCCCCGCGCGCCTTCACAGCCCCGGCCATCTGGATGGCGCCTCCGAACAACAGCAGCTTTTCGGTCAGGGTGGTCTTGCCGGCGTCCGGGTGCGCGATGATCGCGAAGGTGCGCCGGCGCGAGACTTGCTCAGGCAGTTGGGCAGACACGAGACGAGATATCCGGTGGAGGGCACAGCGGGGCCACGCGGGGCCCAGGATGGTCTACATAGCGACTCCAGCGCCAAATCGCTACCGGAACAAGGCGCCGATCGCGTGCCTCAGCACCTTCGTCATGCTGACCTCGTCGACACGGTTGTCGTAGCGGCCGGTGAACAGGTGGGCGATCAGGGCCCGCCGGACCGCCGTCTCGTCGGGGAAGCGGATGGCCAGATCGGTGCCGATATTGCGGATGGTGGAGAAGGGCACGGAGGGGCCGTCCGCAAGGCGCAGGGTCCCGTCCCCACGGAAAGACATGATATCCATGCCGCTCAGCCGTGCCCCCCCGAGCGAGATATCCCGCACCAAGCAGGAAATTTCCTCGCCGTCCGGCGTACCGACCACCGCCATCTCCCCCGAGCCGAACCGCTCGTCCCGCCGGCGCCTTGGAAGCTCCACGCAGACCGCGGCGGCCAACAGCAGGACGAGGACGTTGAAGAGGCTCCAGAACACATTCACGGCATGGCCGGACGAACCGTAGCTCCAGCCGTAGGGGGACGTGCCGACCACCACGCCGCCGATGGTGCCCGCCGCCAGACCGACGAATGGCAGCATCAACCGCCACTGCACGACGACACGGTCGCTTGAAATGCCTTTGCCGGTCACCTTGAACGGATGCCCCCAAGGCTTCACCAGTGCGGTCGCCACGGTCCGGCACACGACGAAGCCGGACAACAACTGGCTCACGTCCGTCATGACGGGCAGCACACGGTTGTTCGCGACCGCGCTCATGTAGATCAGGCTGCCGATGATGTGCGGCGCCAGCCATTGGACCAGGTCCGCGAACCCGCTGTTGATCACCACGGTCCCGGTCCACCAGTAGACCAGGGGCGCGGAAATCATCATCAGCCGGAACGGGAAGGTCGTCCCCCAGTAGAGCGTGCTGTCCAGGTGGGAAATCCGGTTGATCAGTCGAATACGCGACCAGCCGGCAAAGCTCCAACGGGTGTAGATCTGCTGCATGTTCCCCAGGCACCAACGGGAGCGCTGGGTGATGTATTCCTGGAGGCCCTCGGGCGCGAGGCCGCGGCTCAGTGTCTCGTTCAGGTAGATCGTCCGATAGCCGACCTCCTCCATTTTGAAGGTGGTCAGCATGTCCTCTGTGACGGTCTCGGTCGCCATGCCATTGGTCGCCCGCAATGCCGCAACCCGGAACACGGCACTGGTTCCGCAACAGAACGCAGCCCCCCAGGCGTCCTTGCACGGCATGAACGCATTGAAGAAGAACCTCTGCTCATCCGGCCAGACCGAGGCGCACAGCAGGTTCGATTGGATCGGGTCCGAGTTGAAGAATTGCTGGGGGGTCTGGACGATGCCGACGTTCGGTTCCTCGAACAGTCCGAGTGTGCGTTCCAGGATGTTGCGGCTGGGCACGAAGTCCGCGTCGAGCAGAAGCACGAACTCGGGAGGCCGGCCGGTCGACAGGGCGACCTCCAGGCCGGCGTTCACGTTCCCGGCCTTGGCATGCCGCCCCTTCACCCGGCGGGTGTAGTGGACCCCCAGTTCGGCCGCCAGATCGCGCAGCCAGTCGCGGGCGCCGTCGTCCAAAATCCAAACGCGAAGGTCGGAATGGGTGATGCTCAACGCACCCACCATGGTGCGTTCCAGCACTTCCCGGCTCTCGTTGTACGTCGCGATGAACACGTCCACCGGTGCCGACAACAGGGGCGAGCCGCGCCGGGCGTCCGCTTGGGCGGACCGGTCGACGTGGCGGGACATGAACAAGTACACCAGCATCGACGATGCGATGGAGCCGGCCTCGAATACGAAGAAGATCCCCGCCCAGGCCTGCTGCCACCACTCCTGGTCGAGGGGGAACGACACCGTCCAACGCCACCACAGGTACCGCGCCGCCAAGCCGGCGCATAAGGCGGAAGCCGCAATCCGTGCGATGGGCACCTGCGGCCCGAGGCCCCAGAACAGGACGAGCAGCGTCCCCGTACTCAACAGCAGCGGGCCGAAGGTGGTGAAGTCGAACATCGCGGCGCCGCCCCCGTTCAAACGAAGCGCTGCGACACCCGGTCGAACCAGTCACTGCCCGTCGCCACCGCCCAGTCAACCCAGGCGCGCCCCGCCGCCCCCGCGTGGTCGATCCAAGGGCGGCCTGTCGTCACCACCCGGTCAATCCAGGCGCCGCCCACCACCAACGCCCATTCGGTCCAGGCCCTACCCCTCGCCGCCCACTCGGCCCATGGGACGCCCGTCCACACCGAGTCGGCCCAGGCGCGGACCGTCGCCACGACCCGCCCGACCCACTCGGTGCCCACCGACACCCAACCCGGTCCGTCGCCACCTGCCGGCACCCAGTCCAACCGGCCGCCCGCCGTCAGCACCCATTCCAACCAGCCGCCGCCCGTCGCCGGCAGCAGCACACGCGCCGTGCGGCCCACCAGGCATCCATCGGCGGCGTTGCGCGACATCGGAACATCGATCCGAACGGTGGCCATCGCGCTGCGCTCGGCCGCCGGCACCGCCGCGAGATGCCTGTCCCCCTCCCCCGGCCGGCCACCGGTCACATTCATGACCCGCCCTTGGAGTTCGGTGCGCTCCCCTGCCAGGCGGAAGCGTGCCATCGCGCCGACCTCGACGTCCGGCACCCGGTCCTGGGGAATCGCAGCGACGATGAATGCGGCGGTGCAATCCACGATTTGCACCGCCATGTCGCCGGCACTCAGGCGTTCGCCGTTCGATGCGCCGTATTTCCAAACCAAGCCGTCGGACGGCGCCACGATGGCCGCTTCGCGCAGCAGGGCAATACGCCCCGTTTCGACGTCGAGCCGTTCGCTCGTCACCGCCTCGTCCGCTGCGAGCGCGGAAATGGTCCGGCCGAGCTCGGCCAAGCGGATGGAAATCTCGTCCGCCCGCTGCCGGGAATAGGCGACATCGTTGGCGCCGGGCTCGGCGATCACGCCCAAAGCCACCGACTCCGCCTGGGTGCGAACGGAGGCGAGCCGGGCGGCCTGGGCCGCGGCCTCCTTCTCGGCCACGTCCAACGCCGAGCGGGCCCGCTCGACCTCCGCGCGGGTCACGGCCTCACCCATGCCAAGCGCAAGTTTGCGTTCGAAATCCCGGCGCGCGAGATCCCGACGGGCATTCAGCGCGGCGAGTTCCCGTTCCTCCGCCGTTTCGAGCGCCATGAGACGCGCCCTCGATGCCACGGCATGCGCCTCGGCCCGCGCGGTCAGGTCTTCGCGCAGCTTCGTCAACTCAGCCGCGAGCGCCGTCACCGCCTCACGGTCCGCCCGGATCTTCGCGAGTTGCGCCCGTAAATCGGCCAGTCGCTGGCCGTCCACGCGGGGATTGTCCACCTTTGCGAGTGTGGAGCCCTTGGGCACGACGCCGCCGACGTCGCGCTGCAATGCGGACACATAGCCTTCGATCGGCGTCCGCAGTTCCACGAGATAGGCCGAAACAACCGCGTTGTCCGACGCAATGGAGCCGGCGTCGACGAGCATGGCGTAGACGCCAAGCCCCAGCATGCCGAATGCGGCGCTGAGTTTGGCCGCACGGCGGATGCGGCTGGGTGCCCCCGAGGATGCCCCCGCCCCGAGCCCGGAAGCCCCTACGCTTGTGCGGTGTTGCGCATCCAAGGAGAGCGTCATCACGGCACCGTGTGCGGGGTTTCCCATTAGTAGGCTGCTAATTCAGAACGGAGGCCCCTTTTGGGTATCCCAATATATATAATACGGCAATCCTAACGACAAGTTTCGTCGGCGGCCCCGGCTGCATCCGGTCCGGTCTTCGGTCGATGGGAAAACCGGCTGCGGCGGCAAAGGCCGAACGGGCCGGCAAGCGCGCCAGCCCGTGCCAGATCGGCGGCCCCTGTGGCGTCGTCAGCCGCTGCCCTCTACTGGGCGGCGTGCCGCGTCTCCCGCCGTTCCCGCGGCGCCTCGAGCGGCCGGACTCCCCAGATCTCCTCGGCGTAGGCCTGCACCGTCCGATCGCTGGAGAACCAGCCCATGCTCATGCTGTTGATCACCGCCTTGCGCGTCCATGCCTCCTGGTCGCGGAAGAGGGCCGTCGCACGTTCGTGGGCATCGCAATAGTCCGCGAAATCGGCGGTCACCAGGAACGGATCGCCGTGGTCCGTCAGCGACGCGACAAGAGCCTGGTAACGGTGCGGATCCTCGGGCGAGAAAACGCCCGTACGGATCATGTCGAGCGCCCGCTTCAGGCGGGGATTGGCGGCGATGACCGCCTGCGGGTCGTATCCCTGGGCCTTCAACCCCCGGACCTCGTCCGCGGTCAGGCCGAAGATGAAGATGTTCTCCGCCCCTACGGCCTCGCGGATTTCCACATTGGCGCCGTCCAGCGTACCGATGGTCAGGGCGCCGTTGAGGGCGAGCTTCATGTTGCCCGTGCCGGAGGCCTCCATGCCGGCGGTGGAGATCTGTTCGGACAAGTCGGCCGCAGGCATGATGAATTCGGCCAGCGTGACGTTGTAGTTGGGCAGCAGCACCACCTTCAAAAGGTCGCGGACGGCGGGATCATGGTTCACGACCCCCGCCACATCGTTGATCAGCTTCAAGATCAGCTTGGCGAGATGGTAGGCCGGAGCCGCCTTGCCCGCGAACACCTTGGTCACGGGGACCCAGGTCTTATGGGGCATGTCGCGCATATCGTTGTAGAGCGCGATGGTCTGCAGGACGTTCAGCAGCTGCCGCTTGTACTCGTGGATGCGCTTCACCTGCACATCGAACAGGCTGTCGGGATTGATCCGCTCCCCCAACCGCCGCTCGATGAGCTGCGCAAGGCGGTGCTTGTTCGTCTGCTTGGCCGCATGGAACTCGGCCCGGAACCCGGCATCGTCGGCCAACGGGGTCAACCGTGCCATCTGCCCCAGGTCCGTGACCCAATCGTCGCCGATGCGCGCGGTGACCAGTGAAGCCAGCGCGGGGTTCGCCTGCATCAGCCACCGGCGGGGGGTGATGCCGTTGGTCTTGTTGTTGATGCGGTCCGGGAATTCGGCATGCAGGTCGGCGAAAACCGTCTGCTTCATCAGATCGGTGTGAAGCGCCGAGACGCCGTTGACCTTGTGGCTGCCGATGAAGGCCAGATTGCCCATCCGGACGCGGCGGTCGCCGTGCTCGTCGATCAGCGACAGCCGCGCGAGCTTGGCGTCGTCGGCCCCGCGGGCGCGCGTGCGCGCCAGGAACCGGGCGTTGATGTCGTAGATGATCTGCATGTGCCGCGGCAGCACGCGTTCGACCAGCCGCACCGGCCACGCCTCCAGCGCTTCGGGTAGAAGCGTGTGGTTGGTGTAGCCGTAGACCCGCTGGACGATGTCCCAGGCGTGGTCCCACTCAAGGTCGCGGACATCGACCAGCTGGTGCATCAATTCCGCGATGCCGAGCGCGGGGTGCGTGTCGTTCAGCTGGATCGCCACCTTGTCCGGCAGCAGGTCGTAATTCTTATGGTCCCGCTCGAACCGGCGCAGGATGTCCTGGATCGATGCGCTGACGAAGAAGTATTCCTGCTTGAAGCGCAGCTCCCGCCCGGCATCCGTGGCGTCGTTGGGGTAGAGCACCCGCGACAGGTTTTCCGTCAGCACCTTCTGCTCGACGGCTTTCATGTAGTCGCCGTCGTTGAAGTGGCCGAAATGGAAGTCGTTCGTGGCCCGCGCCGACCAAAGGCGCAGCGTGTTGATGGTATGGCCGCCGTAACCGACCACCGGCGTGTCGAAGGCCATGGCCAGCACGCGCTCGGCATCCACCCACCGGAAGCGGCGTCGGCCGTCCGCCTCGCGGTACTCCTCCACCCGGCCGTGGAACTGCACCGGGTACAGCACCTCGGGCCGCGGGAATTCCCAAGGGTTGCCGAACTGCAACCAATGCTCGGGATACTCCACCTGCCAACCGTGCTCGAACCGCTGCTCGAACAGGCCGAACTCGTACCGGATGCCATAGCCGTAACCCGGCAGGCCCAACGTGGCCATGCTGTCCAGGAAGCAGGCGGCCAGGCGCCCCAGGCCGCCGTTGCCCAGCGCGGCATCGGGCTCGGCATCGACGACGTCTTCGAGCTTGAGGCCCAGCTCGTCCAGCGCCTGCCGGCAGGCGTCGATGACGCCCAGGTTGGTCAGCGAGTTGTTCAGCAACCGGCCAATCAGGAATTCCAGCGACATGTAGTACACGCGCTTGGCGTCCTGCTCGTAGGCGGCGCGCGTGGTGTCCATCCAGCGGTCCACCACCCGGTCCCGGATGGACAGGGCCACGGTGTTGAACCAATCGCGTCGGGTCGCCGCGCGCACGTCCTTGCCGACCGAATAGGTCAGCCATTCCAGGAAGGACCGCTTCAGCGCATCGACGTCCAAAGCCTTGCGTTCGATCTCGCGGGTCCGGTCAACCGCGTCCATCGGCCACTCGCTGCAAAAATCAAGGGGAACTTGCCGGTGCCAGGACCGGCGGCGATACCGACATTAACCTAAAGGAGGCATTTGGTTCCATGGCGCATGCGGAGACAAATCGTGGTCGGGCCCTTGGCGCTTGCAACGGCGAATCGATCGTGCATGCTGCAAGGAGAGGTCGCCAATCCCCGGCCCGCATGCCCGCGGGCCCGCCGAAGCGGAGTTGCCGCTGCCCATGATGCTGGTGCCCACTTATCTGAAGCAAAGCCCGATCCACGGCCTCGGACTGTTTGCCGCGGAGCCGATCCCCAAAGGCACGGCCATGTGGCGTTACCAGGAAGGGGTCGACATCATGATCCCCCTGCCCCTCGTGGCCACGCTTCCCGACCTGGCGCAGGCCTACCTGCGCCGCTACGCCTATGAGACGCCGCAGTTCCCGGGCGGCCTTATTCTGAATTTCGACAATTCCCGGTTCATCAATCACTCGACCGATCCGAATACCGACAACACGGGTGAGGTGACCGTCGCCAGGCGCGATATCGCCAAGGACGAGGAAATCACCTGCGACTACGGCGAGTTCTGCAAGGAGTTCGATCTCAGGGATTGAGCATCCGCCCCGCCCCCATCGTTGCGCCCGTGCCGTGACCTGCCAGGCCTCCCCTTGGACGGGCTCCGGGACCGCCGCCGAGGAAGGCGCCATGGCGCAGCCGACGCTGCGCCAGGCGCATGCGGGGGATCTCGACGCCCTGCTTGAGATCGAGGCGGCTTCCTTTCCTTCGGACCAGCTCAGTCGGCGGGCGATGCGCCGCCTGATCGCGGACGGCGGAAAGATGATCGTCGCCCAGCAGGACGGCCGCGTCGTCGGCTACTGCTGCGTCCTGCGACGGCGGACCAGCCGGTCGGCGCGGCTGTATTCGATCGCGGTGCGGGCGGACACCGGCGGACGCGGCGTCGGCCGCGCATTGCTGGCGGCCGCCGAAGCCCTGTCGGTCGGCGCCGGCTGCACGTCGCTTCGGCTGGAGGTGCGGACCCATGAGACCCGCGCCGTCCGGTTCTACGAGGCGGCCGGCTACCGCCGCATCGCCGATCTGCCCGGATATTATGCCGACGGCGCCCCGGCACTCCGCATGTGCAAGGCGCTGATTCCGCCGACGGAGCCCTTCGACCAGACAGCGGTCCCGGCCGCGCCATCCCGAAAGGCCGCCCATGCCTGAAGGTTTTCGCGCCCATACCCGGTATCGGAATCAGGATCTGCGCACGCAGGAGCCGGACGAGCGGGAAGGACCCGAGCAGCCCCCTCCCGGCCCTGCGGCGGAGGGTACGCCGCGCCCCGGCACCCCCGGGGCGGTCCAGAAGGGCGGAGCCGCCAAACCCGGGACCTCGACGCATGTGGTGATCGTCGACAAGCGGTCCGATTTCCGCTGGCCCGAAGACGGTTTGAGCATCATCACGGCCAAGGAGTACATCACCAGCCCCGATGCCGTGCGCCCCCGCAACGCGCGGGTGATCAACCTCAGCCGCAATGCGTACGAATACCTGGGCATCGGCTATTACTGCTCGTTGCTCGCCGAGGCGCGCGAGCACCGGGTGATCCCGTCCGTCAAAACCATCCTCGACCTGAGCCTGAAGACCCTCTACCGCCCCGCCCTGCCGGAGCTGGAGGAGCTTTTGCGCAAGCGCATCCGCCGGATGGCGAACCCGCCGGAAACCTCGTTCCACCTCTACGTCTTCTTCGGCACGGCCGAAGACCGGCGGTTCCAGGATGTGGCACGTCGAACCTTCGACCTGTTCCGGGCCCCACTGCTGAAGCTGTCGATCCGGTGGAAGGAGGATTGGATCATCCATGCGGTCGAGCCGCTGTCCGTGGATGCGCTGCGGCCCGACCAGATCGAGGCCGTGGGACAGGCCATGGATGCGTACACGCGGGCATCCTGGCGTGCGCCCAAGATCAAGGCGGCCGCCCGCTACACCCTGGCCGTTCTGCACAATCCGAAGGAGAAAATCCCCCCGTCCGATCCCCGGGCATTGCAAAAATTCATCAAGGCCGGCGAGGCGCTGGGCATCGATGTCGAGCTGATCGAGAAGAAGGACTACCTGCGGCTGGCCGAATACGACGGCCTGTTCATCCGGGAAACAACCGCTCTCGACGACCACACCTACCGTTTCGCCAAAAAGGCGGAAAAGGAAGGAATGCCGGTCATCGATGACCCCAATTCCATTCTGAAGTGCACGAACAAGGTCTATCTGGCGGAGCTGTTGAAGGCCAACAAGCTCCCCGCCCCGCGGACCGTGATCCTGGACAAGAGCCGGCTCGCCAGCTTGGAACAGGAATTCGAATATCCAATCGTGCTCAAGATCCCGGACGGATCCTCGTCGCGCGGCGTTTTCCGCGTCCGCACGCCGGACGAACTGCAGGCCACGGCCGCCATGCTGTTCGACGAGTCCGACGTGATCCTTGCCCAGGAATACATGTACACGGAATTCGACTGGCGGGTCGGCGTGCTGAACCGCCAGCCCATTTTCGTCTGCCAATACGAAATGGCCAAAAAGCATTGGCAGATTCTGCGCCACACCGCCAACGGCGGGGTCGAGGAAGGTGGCGTGAAGACCTTCCTGGTCGAGGACGCCCCCAAGGAGGTGGTGCAGCTTGCCGTCGCCGCGGCCGGCATGATCGGGGACGGCCTCTACGGGGTGGACCTGAAGCAGAACGAGAAGGGCCTGTTCGTCATCGAGATCAACGACAACCCGACAATCGACGTCGGCGTTGAGGATCAAAAGCTGAAGGACGACCTTTACCGCATCGTAATGCGGGAATTTCTCCGCAGGATGGACGCGCGCGCCGGAAGCTGAAATAAAGGTACTTACCTTATCTGCAATTCTGTACGTTTTCCGATCAAGTCGTTAGAAAATATTATTTTATCCAGACCACGGAATCGTTCGTTCATCTTGGAACACCATTCCGATTGACCGCGTTCTCCGGGCAACATGACAGGGACG
Organism: Azospirillaceae bacterium; assembly: GCA_035645145.1. Lineage (GTDB taxonomy): Bacteria > Pseudomonadota > Alphaproteobacteria > Azospirillales > Azospirillaceae > CANGXM01. The sequence goes on from DASQNC010000025.1 coordinate 414,223, forward strand.
GCGCGGGGTCTGATGGCCGCAACGGTCCCGGTGCTCCGCGAACCCTGTTCTCCATACGCGGGGGTCGTCCATGACGCCGAGACGCACGTCGAAGACGTTCTGAACACTCCCGCTGGCCCGACGCGACCCAGCGGCGGCCGGATCCAATCCCGAGGCGATGCCCGACGCGCGCACCTCATGGGCGCGTAGGCCCCACAGCTTATCCGGCGCCATATCGGAGGAAGAGGTACAGATGACCTATTCGTTCACGAAAGAGCTTGTCACCTGCATCCCCAGCCTCACCCGATACGCCTGCAAACTGACCCGCGATGCCGCCGCGGCGGAGGATCTCGTGCAGGATTGCTTGGCGCGCGCCCTTTCGCGTCAGCACCGGTTCGAACCCGGCACCAACATGCAGGCCTGGCTGACCACCATGCTGAAGAACCTGCATTTCAACAATCTCCAGCGCGAGAAGCACATGACCAAGGTCGAGCTGTGGGACAGCGCGGCTTCGGTCGAGGCCTCGCAGATGTCCCGCCTGATGTTCCGGGACGTCGACCGTGCCTTCCGGAGACTGACGGTTTCCCAGCGCAAGGTGGTGAAGCTGGTCGCCATCGAGGGCCGCCCCTACCAGGAGGCGGCGGACACCCTCAACGTTTCCATCGGCACCATCCGCTCCCGGCTGTGCCGCGCCCGCGAACGGCTGAACAATCTCGTGGCCGCATGAAGCCAGGGAGTACCGGTCCGGCGCGGAAGGGGGCGGCTTCGCAAACGATCCGCACCACCCATCCGCCGCCGGGTCGTTCACTCTCCTATTGAATGTGCCGCGGCCTTAGCCGTTGACCACCGTGCCCCCATTGGGATGCAGCACCTGCCCCGACATGTAGGAGCTGTCGTCTGACGCCAGGAAGACGTAGGCGGGCGCGACCTCCTCGGGTTGGCCGGGCCGCCCCATGGGTACGTCGCTGCCGAATTCCTTCACCTTGTCGTCCGTGAAGGTCGACGGGATGAGCGGGGTCCAGATCGGGCCGGGAGCGACCGCGTTCACCCGGATGCCGCGCTCGGCGAGGTTCATCGACAGCGACCGCGTGAAGGCCACGATGGCCCCCTTCGTTGCGGAATAGTCCAGCAGCATCGGGCTGCCCTTGTAAGCGGTCACCGACGTCGTGTTGATGATGCTGGCCCCTTCCTTCATATGGGGGAGTGCCGCCTGGGTCAGGAAGAACATGGCGAAGATGTTGGTGCGGAACGTGCGCTCCAACTGCTCCGGGGTGATGTCTTCCAGATTCTGCTGCGGATGCTGCTCGGCCGCATTGTTCACCAGCAGGTCCAGCCGGCCATGGGCATCCAGCATCTGCCGGACGGCGTTCCGGCACACCTCCGGATCGCCTGCATCGCCACGGAAGGTTTGGCAGGTCTGGCCTTCGGCCTCGACCATGCGCCTGGTCTCGTCGGCATCCTCGTCCTCGTTCAAATAGAGGATGCCGACCTTCGCCCCCTCGCGGGCGAACAGGACCGCCACCGCCCGGCCGATCCCGCTGTCGCCCCCGGTGATCAGGGCCACCTTGTCCTGGAGCTTTCCGCTGCCGCGGTACTGCGGCCGCGACGACTGGGGCTTTGGACTCATCCGGTCCTCGCGACCGGGCTGCACATCCTGGTGCTGGGGAGGCAGGGTCTGGTCCTGCGGCATGGCTGGCACCTCGCGTGTCGAGTGGAAGCTGCCTTCAACACCAAGCCGCGCGGCCCGTTCCGGTGTGCAGGGTATGGGAACCCGGGCCATGGAGCCCCTGTTGAGGGGAGCAGATCACCACTGGCTGCCGGCCCGCTCCGGCACACGCGGTGAGAGAAAGACGGCACGGTTCCCATCGACAGTCGGTCGCGCTCGGCTCCACCATCATGTATCATGACGGGAACTCAGATAGCCAAATGCGGCTGGATCCGGGATCGATGACCAAAGTGCGCATCAGGATAAGCGATTTGAGCGCCTATCTGGATGGCGCCAACCACCCCGAAACCACACCGGTCATCGAGGCCGCACTGAGCGTTGATCCGGATGCGGCCGCCAAGCTGCGCCTGTACCGCCAACAGGTGCAGGAGCTCCACAAACTTTATGACGGGGTCCTGAACGAGCCCATTCCGGCACGGCTGATGGACGTCCTCACCCGCAGCCGCACCAACGGCACCAAGAAGCCCTGACACGCCACCTCCTCCCCGAGCCGGGGCGACCTGCAACGCGTCCCGCCAGCGCGTGTGGCGTGGCTTAATCCACCCAATCATAAGAACAGCCCGGAAGGGATGCACCGATGGGTGCGGATCGGCGGATGATGCTATAAGCCCGCGCCGAATTGCCGATCGGCGGTGAAGAACCCGAGCAAGCCGTTGCCCGTCGTTGTCTCAAAACCCCGCATCGCGCGGGCCGTGCCGGTCGATGCCGGACCGATCCTGGTGTTTCGTGGGCGCCAGGCGGACCGCTGGCGCCTGTCGGTCGTCTTCATCCTGCGCGACGAAGCGGAACCACCCGACCTGCGCGTGGATGGCATCCGGTTGGCTGTGCCGCCGCGGTTCCTGTCCCGCATTCCCGAGCGAACGGTCTGGCGTTACGACTTCGCAGTGGCGCGAGGCGCCGGGGACCAGCGCATCTCGTACGGCTTCGAGGACCAGATCGAGCGCTGGTGGCTGACCGTGCCGGCGTCGAACGCCGTACCGCGGCTTGCCTATGCCACATGCAACGGCACCGAGGACGTGGGGGCTTTCGCAACCAGGGGTTTGGTTCGCAATGCCCTTTGGTCCGATCTTCTCCGCACCCACCGCAGCGATCCCTTCCACCTGTTGATGATGGGCGGGGACCAAGTCTATGCGGACGGCGTCTGGGCCAGCCATCCCGACCTGGCTGTCTGGCGCGATCTGCCGTCACGCCGCAAGCGCCAGGCCCCCTTCACCGAGGAGATGGCCGCCGCGGCGGACCGGTTCTACGCGGACCTGTACACCGGCCTGTGGCGTCAGGCCGAGATGGCCGCGGTGCTGGCGTCGCTCCCGTGCGTGATGATGTGGGACGACCACGACATCTTCGACGGCTACGGGTCGCATCCGGACGAAATCCGCGAGGCCCCCGTATACCGGGGCCTCTACGGGATTGCCCGCCGGTACTGCGCCCTGATGCAGCTTGGCACGGCCCTGGACGAGCAGCCGGACTGCATCTGGGGTCGCGACCATGGCAGTTTCACCCAGGGCTTCGCCCTCGACGGTCTCGGAATCCTGGCGCTCGACCTGCGCACCGAGCGCACCCCCGGGCGCGTGCTGGGCGAGGAGACCTGGGCTGCGATGCCCGGCTGGCTGGCACGCTTCGAAGGTTGCCGGCACCTGCTGGTGATGTCGAGCACTCCGGTCGCGTTCCCGTCGGTCGCGTGGGCCGAGCGGCTGCTGACCTTTTGGCCGGGCCAGGCCGAGCTGGAAGACGATCTGCGGGACCAGTGGACCAGCGCCCATCACAGGATGGAGCACCGCCGCCTTCTGGAGCTTCTGTTCGCCCACGCCGGGCGGACCGGCACCCACATCACCGTCGTGTCGGGCGAGGTGCACTTGGCCCATACCGGGATCATGCGGTCGGGCGGGCATCGTATCGTGCAACTCACCTCGTCGGGCATCACCCATCCGCCCCCACCCCAGGCATGGGCGAACCTGCTGGAGCGGCTGGCAGGCTGGACCTCGTCGCTCCCGGGCGGCGTGGCCGTGGAGTTCCCGCCCTTGCCGGGGCGCGAAACCCGCTTCCACACCGTCCGCAACTGGCTGTCGCTGTCACCAACGGGCGACGGCGGCATGGCGGCCCGCTGGCATATGGAAGGCGACGGGCAGTCCGATCCCTTGGCGCTTTGATGCGCAGCGGCTATTCCACCGGCGCGGAAGAACTCACGGGCCGGCGCAGGACGCACAACAACCCCTCCACCGGCTGGCCACGGTCATGCCTGGGCACGCAGGGCCGTAGCAGCTCGACGGCCAGCCCCGCTTCCGCGGCCGAGCGGCGGACGTAGGTCTCGCCGTGCCGGAATCTCCGTCCGGGACCGAGCACCGGTGCCTCCTCCCCCCGCTCGACCGTGAATGCGAACAGGCCGCCCGGTCGCAGCGCCGTCGCGGCTGCCGTGAAACAAGGCACCAGATCGCCGACATAGACGAGCACATCGGCGGCCACCACAAGATCCCAATGCCCCGGCCGCGCCGCCAGGGCCTGCACGGCTTCGGCCTCGGCCAGCTCGTCGTAGATGCGGCGGTCCGCCGCCTTCCCCAGCATCCGCGGGGACAGATCGACGCCCGCCATGAACCGCGCGAACGGGCGGAACGCCAAACCGGCCAAACCGGTCCCGCACCCCAGGTCCAAAACGTCCAGCCCCCCGGCGCCGACGAACGGCGCCACGGCAGCTCGGAGCTGCTCCGGGGCACGGTAGCGAAGCGTTCCGGTCAACTCGGCATCGAACCGGTCGGCGTACCGATCGAAAAGCGCCCGCACGAAGGCCGGCGGCAGCTCGTCCCCGGCTTGGTCGAGGTGGGCCAGCCCGTCACGTGCGCCGGCCGCATCCGCATCCCGGGCCAGGGCGCGGTGGAACGCCGCCCGCGCCTTCCCGTACTCTCCCAGCGCCGCCCACGCCCGTCCTTCCGCGGTCGGGATCGCCGGATCCTCCGGGAAGCGGCGGGCCGCCGCCTGCAGAACCTCGGCCGCATCCGCCGGTTCGCCCGCGGCCTCGAGGGCGGCGGCCAGACCCAGCGCGGTTTCCGCCGCCGGGTCGAGGGACCATGCCTCACGCCATTCGTGCACCGCCTCCGAAGCCCGTCCCGCGGCGCCGAGGGCGAGCCCCCGTAGACACCGGGCCGCCGCGCGGCCCGGCCGCCGGGCGACCTCGGCATCCGTCACCGAAAGCGCACCGTCGATGTCGCCGGCGGCGATCAGCGCCGCCACCTGCCGCTCCCGCCAGCCGAAATGCCATGGTTCCGCGTCGGCCGCGTCGGCGAAGGCAAGGGCCGCTTCGGCAGCGCGCCCTTGGGCGAGCAGAATCTCGCCGGGATGCTCCGGATCAGGGCGGGTCTCGTCCGTCATGGCGACGTCACTCGTCCAAGGGGGTCACAATGCCTGTATGGGCGATAGCGGTCCGGCCTTCAATGTCCGGCCCGGCGAACGCCGGGCCAACGGTTCCACGCGTATCCGCGACCACCGGATGGGTCCGGACAAAACCACCTGTCCGGCAGCGGTAATCCCGGACGGATGATTGACTTAATTCGATCGAATTCCGGGAAGCAAAGACTCGGCACTGGTACGTCCAAAGAACAGGCGCAATCCACAGCGACCGGCTTCGCAATCAGGATTTCCCACAGCTCCACCGCCGGTTCGTTACCTCTCCGGCACCGGGCCGAGCCCGTCCTGGAAACTGCGCCGAAACAACCACGGATCGTTAGGGGTAGGAGAAGGAGGTTGACTCACCGGTCGTATTCTGGAAAACAGACCGCCGGCCACGGGAATTCCTCCCATGGCTGTGCAACCGAGGGAGCGGCTGCCGGACACGTCACGGCGCCGACATGAAGACCGGGCCCGGCCTGGTCCTGACCCGCCGCCACTGGCGGCATCGGCCTGGGAGGGCTGCCTCATGACTGGATCGCTTCGGCGCATGCTTCGGCAGAGCGCACTCGGCTTCGCCTTCGGGACCACGGCATTGGCAGCCATGGTCGCGGGTGCGCCGGCCGCGAAGGCCCAGAGCTGTGTGGAGCCGGCCTTGAAGGCGGAACAGGACCATGACCTGCCCCCGGGGCTTTTGCTGGCCATGTCCCTGGTGGAAAGCGGCAGCCAGGGGGAACCCTACGCTTACGCCATGAACGTCAATGGTCGGGCGGTCTACCCCCGGTCCGCCGACGAGGCGAGCCGCCAATTGGTTGATCGGCGCGGCCGCCTGCGTTCCTTTGCGACCGTGGGCTGCGTACAGCTTTCGGTGAAGCACCACCGCGGCAAGTTCGACAGCGTGGAAAGCATGTTCAATCCGTGGGCGAACACGGCCTATGCCGCCGCCTACCTGCGTCAGCATTACAACGAGCAGAAGTCCTGGGCCGCCGCCGTGCAGCGCTATCAGGGCGGCAGCCCCGCGCAGCGCCTCGAATACCAGTGCAAGATCCACAGCGTCCTGCAGAAGCTCGACCCGGTGAGTGCCGAGCAGCTTGCATCCAGCCGCTGCCGCGGCACGACGTCGAAGGTCGTGATCGCCGAGCATGTTCAGCGCGAATTCCTGGAAAATCTCGACAGCCTGATGGCGGCGCGCTGAACGCGGCGTATGGGTGGGTTGCGCCGTCCGGGCCAACGGGGCGCTTGGCACGCAGTGGAAATTCGGCGTTGATGGGGGGGCCCGTACCCCTCCGTACCCGCCCCGCCCTCCCCTCGGCGTCCTCATGGCCACGACGTTCATTCCCGCCGCGACCAACATTCCGCGCGCCATCCTGAGCGCGTGTGTTGCGACCGCGCTGTTCACGGTCATGGGCGCCATCATCAAGTGGCTGTCGCCGACCTACCCGCTGGCCGAAATCATCTTCGCCCGCAACCTGTTCGCCCTCGTCCCCTTGGCGCCGCTCCTGCTGCGGGCGGGTCCGGCCGCGTTCAAGACCCGGCGCCCGGTCGGGCACGCCCTGCGCTGCGGGATAGGCCTCGCGTCCATGGCCTGCTCGTTCACGGCGCTGGACCACCTGCCGTTGCCCAACCATGTGGCAATCAGTTTCACCGCCCCGCTGTTCGTCACCGCCCTCGCCATCCCGCTGCTGGGCGAGGCGGTCGGCTGGCGGCGCTGGCTCGCCACGGCCGTCGGCTTCGCCGGCGTGCTGATCATGGTGCGTCCCGATGGTGCCGCGTTCCTGGACAACACCTTGTTCATCGGGACCCTATGGGGCCTGGCAGCGAGCTTCACCTATGCCCTGGTCACGATCGTCATCCGCCAACTGTCCAGCACCGAAGCAAGCCTGACCACGGTCGTCTATTTCACCTTGGCAGGCATCCTGGTCAGCGGCGCCTTCCTGCCCTTTTCCTTCGTCATGCCGACGCCGCGGGACGCCGTGCTGCTGGCCCTCGTGGGCCTGCTGGGCGGCGTGGCGCAGGTCCTGATCACGGACGCCTTCCGCTACGGGCCGGCGTCGATCGTGGCCCCATTCGACTACACGGGCATGCTGTATGCCTTGGTGATCGGCTGGATGGTCTGGAGCGATGTCCCATCCAGCGAAGTGTTGATCGGCGCGGCGGTGATCGCGGCCAGCGGCCTCTTCATCCTGTATCGCGAGACCACCCTGGGCATCGCACGGACCCGGCCGGCCAAGCCGCGGACGCTGACCCATTGAGGGTGTCGGGCTTATGAGGAGCGGGGCATGAACTACCGGCACGCGTTCCATGCCGGCAATTTCGCCGACGTCGTGAAGCATGCCGTTCTCACCCTTGTGGTCGAGCGGCTGAAGGCGAAGCCCAAACCATTCTGCGTGCTGGACACCCATGCCGGAATCGGACGCTACGACCTGACGTCGGATGCGGCCCGCCGCACAGGCGAGCACGCGGGCGGCATCGGCCGGGTGCTGCATGCGGATCTGCCGGCGGACCTCTCCCCCTATCTGGACGCCGTCCGCTCCTTGAACCCGGCCGACGCATCCGGCGGGGACGGGGCGCGCTGGTATCCCGGCTCGCCGTGTCTGGTGCGTGCGTTGATGCGGCCCGGCGACCGTCTGGTCCTGGCCGAGTTGCATCCCGACGACGCAGCGACCCTGAAACGCGAGTTCCGGGGTGATGACCAGGTGGCGGTTCACCACATGGACGGGTGGCTGGCGCTCAAGGCGCATCTTCCGCCCCGCGAGCGCCGCGGCCTCGTCCTGATCGACCCGGCGTTCGAAGTCCCGGACGAGTACGACCGGCTGGCCGAGGGCCTGCGCACCGGCCATGCCCGTTTCCCGTCCGGAATCTTCCTGCTTTGGCACCCCATCAAGGAGCGCCCGGCAGTCTGGCGTCTGCACGATGCGATCGAACGCAGCGGCATCCGGGATGTGCTGACGGTCGAGGTCACGATTTGGCCGGAAGACACGCACCAGCGCCTGAACGGCTGCGGGCTGGTCATCGTCAACCCGCCCTGGGGGCTTGAGGAGCAATTGGCCCGAACGCTTCCCGGAGTGCACACCGCCTTCGGCACGGGTACCGGCGGCGTCCGCGTCAACAGGCTTGTTCCGGAATAGAAAAAGGCCCCGGCGGGTTGGACCGGGGCCTCCGTCTTCCATTGGCCGCAGTCGCGGGCAGAGCCGCAGGCTTTTCCGTCAGGACTGCGAGGACTGCGAAGGGGCGAGTTGGCTCGCGGCGTTATTGGCGACCTCGACGGTCAGCTCCGAGAGGCGGCGTCCGGATCCCCACGCGAATTCCACCTCCTCCCGCATGAGTTGGCACTGCGCATCCACCAGATCCGGAAGGGTACGGGCGCGCATCATCTGCGAAACCCGGTCCATCCGGCGTTGGAATGCATCCTGCGAGGAGGTCGTCATTTCACGCATGATCGTACGCCACCCGTCGGCAATCGCCGACGAGCACCGCATCATTGCGTCCATGCTCTGCGAAGCTTGTCCAGCCAGGGCCTCGGCATCGCGCGAGGACATCGAGAACAGGCGGCCGGCCCCTTCCGATACCCGTTCGGCTCCGGCCCGTGCCGCACGCCTTGCCGCATCGGCTGTCTCACCGGCCGCGGCGGTCCCGGCACGGGCGGCCTCCTGCTGTGCGGCGGCGACACTGTCGGCCGCGGCATGAACGGACCGGCGCAAGGCTTCCGCCGCCTGTTCGGTCGTCGAGCGGATCGGGCGTCCCGCTTCGTCCAGCAACTCCTTGGGTACTTCGTTCGACTTGCGACCACCCGCCTCGCGGAGAGCGTTGGCGGCATCCTTCTCCGTTGCCATATTTTCCCCCGGCATCACGAAATCAAACCCAAACCAAAACTTGCGATTTAATTTTATTTTTCTTTTTGCAGTTCATCCTTGGGCGCGCGAGTTCTAACATAATCACCCCGCCACCTGACCAGACCTTCCACATCCCTCTGAAGTACGTACACGGTGGAGGTGGGCGCGCATCCACCTACCCGTTCATGCGAGGCAGACCGCCTACCATGGCGCGACAGACGCACCGGTTCTGGTAAGATGCTCGGCATTCCCGCATTCCGATGCGCGGGGACAACTGGAGAGGAATCGGACGAAATGCTCGTCGGCGTACCGAAGGAAATCAAAAACCACGAATACCGCGTCGGCCTGACGCCGCCGGCCGTGCGGGAACTGGTCCACCACGGCCACAAGGTGATGGTGCAACGCGGCGCCGGCACGTCGATCGGGCTGGAGGACGAGCAGTACGCCGCCGCTGGTGCCGAACTCGTGGGCAGCGCCGCCGAGATCTGGTCCCGCGCCGAAATGGTCGTGAAGGTGAAGGAGCCGCAGCCGACCGAATACGCGCAGCTGCGCCAGGGTCAGATTCTGTTCACCTATCTGCATCTGGCGCCCGACGCCGAGCAGACGCACGGGTTGGTGAAGTCGGGCGCGGTCTGCATCGCGTACGAGACGGTCACCGATGCGCGCGGAGGCCTGCCGCTGCTTGCCCCGATGAGCGAAGTCGCCGGGCGCATGTCGATCCAGGCCGGCGCCCATTGCCTTGAGCGCTCCCAGGGCGGACGCGGCGTTCTGCTGGGCGGCGTTCCGGGCGTTCCGGCGGCCAAGGTCGTCATCCTGGGCGGCGGCGTGGTCGGCACGAACGCGGCACGGATGGCCATGGGCCTGGAAGCCCACGTGGTGATCCTGGACCGCTCGCTCCAGCGCCTGAAGGAGTTGGACCTGCAGTTCGGCGGCAAGCTGCACACCCTGTATTCGACGCGTGACGCCATCGAAGAGCAGGTGTCGCAGGCCGACCTCGTGATCGGCGCCGTCCTGCTGCCTGGCGCCGCCGCGCCGAAGCTGGTGACCCGTGACCTGCTGAAGAAGATGAAGCGCGGTGCGGTCGTCGTCGATGTGGCCATCGACCAGGGCGGCTGCTTCGAGACCTCGCGCCCGACCACGCACGCCGAGCCGACCTATGTGGTGGACGACATTGTCCACTACTGCGTGGCGAACATGCCCGGCGGCGTGGCCCGTACCTCCACCTTCGCCCTCAACAATGCCACGCTCCCCTTCGTGCTGGATCTCGCCGACAAGGGCTACAAGCGCGCACTGGCGGAGGACAAGCACCTGCGCGAGGGCCTGAACGTCCTGGGCGGAAAGGTCACCTACAAGGCCGTTGCCGAAGCGCACGGCCTTCCCTTTGTGACCCCGGAAGAGGCCCTAGGTCTCTGACGAGCGTTCCGGCGCGGCACCGGCGTGGGCCGTACTGCCCATAAAAGCCGGTGCATCGCTGGCCGGAAATGTCTGGGCCAGACTCTGGTCACCCTTGTCGGGTGTGCGGGTCTGGCCCAGCACCGCCCCGGCCGGGCCACCCGGTACCAGACTGCTTGAGGTGTGCCAGCGGTCCGCACCGCGCCGAGCATGCCGGGGCACACGATTCGCCGTATTCACGTTCAAGGCGCTGTAGGCCGCGCAATGCCCGGTGAGACCGCGGTGGATCAATGCCGCGCCCGCAAGCGACACCAGGGCTCCCCCCAGCGTTCCACGCATGACGCCGGCAAGCGCAAGCCCGGTCCCGGCCAGCGTCGAGACCCAGCGTTCGGTGCCGCCAACATTCTCCCGGATCTCCGGCTCCGGTTCGCGGAGCACCTGTGCCACATCGGTCATGTCGGATTGTCTCCTTTCTTTGGCCCTCATCCGGCACCCAGGGCACCCAGCCATGCGCCCACCGGCCCCGGCGTCCGATCGGACCCACCAATCGGTCACCCGACTAACACCGCAGCGCGCATCCTCGTTTCGACGAAACCGGAATTTGGCTTAATCCCCACCCAGGGCCGACAGCCATGCAAGATAGCCGGCGTCACCGCGACCGACCGGGATCTCGACGACACATGGGGTCTCATAGGGATGCAGCTCCCGAACCCGCGCCGCCAAAAGGGTGAAGATGTCGGCACGGGTCTTGGCAATCAGGACGGCCTCCTGCGTCGCCTCGACAGCCCCTTTCCAGCGGTAGATCGACGTCATGCCGTCCAGGACGTTGACGCAGGCGGCCAGACGCTCGTCCACCAGCGTCCGCCCGATCCGCTCGGCCCCGTCCCGGTCGGGAGCTGTCACATAGGCGAATACGATCGACATTTGGATCTCCGTATTCCGATTCCCCAACGTTCATTCCCGGGACACCCCGGCCAGCCAATCGAGTTGCAACCCCCGCGGGTGGCGCCCGCCGGGATCCGCGGGAACATCCGACCGGCAAGCTGCCGCGTTTGAATGTGCAGGGTCAACGCATCGACCCGCGCATGGCGCCGCAGTGCGCCGCAATCGGCTGGGTCGGGCGATGGTGCCAGGGACACCGGCCGGCGGCCCCTGGCCACAGCCACCTTGTCGGTCGGGCTAACTCCGAAGAAATGCCGTTCAAATCACCCCTAATCACCTTGACAATGCTGCGCTCCCTCGGCGAAATGTTCGACATAAGCAACGGCCTGAGTTTGGGGAGGCAGCGCCAAAAAAGCCGGTACAGCGACTCGCACAGAGATTTGCTGCGCCGCACAAAAGCCAACATCCAGGCAGACCCGACGAACCGGGCACAGACCGGACTTGTTGGCAATTTGATGGGATCGGCGATAACGGCGCCGGTCCCTTTTCTTTTATTTACGACCTGAATTCATCATTTTCCAGCAACAAAGCACCTTATGAGGATGGTCCTACCACTATCGCAGGAATTGCCACTTAGGCGGTGAAGGCGCTAATTGCTGACCTAGGTTAGCACGCAACAGAAACTAACCCCGCCCAGCCGATGTCGAAATTGCGACTTTTAGTTGCCGAAGACGAAGCGATCATCGCCTTATCTCTTGTCGATATCTTGCTGGATGCGGGCCACGCCGTTGCGGGCATTGCCTCCACAGCCGAAGAGGCCATCGCCCTCGCTGCCCGACACAAACCGGATCTGGCGTTGCTGGACGTGTTCCTGGCCCGGGGCAGCGACGGCCGGACCGCCGCCAAGCACCTGCAGAGCGATATGGGCATACCGTCCATTCTGGTCACCGCCCATCTGGGTGCCCAGGAGGCGAAGGCCACAGGGGCCCTCGGCTTGGTGCCGAAACCCTATACCCAGGACGCAATTCTCACCATCGTCGCCCAGGCGCACGCGCTGCTGCGCAATCCCGATGGCGGCACCCGGGCGACTTTCATCACCAGCGGCCTGCGGCCGGGGGAAATGCTGGATCGCAGCAGGCCGCAATCGACGGTTTGATGCCGCCCACCAAGCGCAGCCCACCCAACCTCGCCGATGAAGCCGGAGCCAACGCGCACGTGGTCACGGGGACCTAGCAGGGCACCCAGACCACCCGCGGACGGCATCACCCGTCGTCGACCGGCCGATTTGCACGGCTTCACGCCATCATCGCGGCAGGATCCCGCAAGGGCCCAGGGCCAGTTGAGAATTTCCGGTCGGGTTCCGGGACCCTGCATTGGCAAGACGCGGGCGCGGCATACCGGCGAAGGTGCCTGACGGCTTGCACGCCCCCCCACCGGACCTGCCCCGCAACCTCCTCAAACCACATTGGCGCTTGGCGCCGTGTTCACCACGGCAGGCGGGAACGAGGCTGCGTCGCTTCGGCCGCCGTCGTAAAGCCGTATGGTCAATGTTCTTGGAAGACGAGCGCGGAGCGGGATACGCGAAATCGCGGCGGTCCCAGGCTCCTGCAAGAATGGTCGGACCGGCGGGATTTGAACCCACGACCCCTTGACCCCCAGTCAAGTGCGCTACCAGACTGCGCTACGGTCCGACCTGCCCCGCCACGCGGGTCGGGGTTATATAGCCGTCGCACTTCCTCCGTGCAACAGCCGCATTGCTCATCAGCCCAATACCTGACGCAGCACCTCGCGCAGAGCCCGCAATTCCGTAAGAACCGTCTGAATCCGGCCCCGCTGCTGCGGCGACAAGCGTACGGGTGGCGGTGGTGCGTCAGGTGCCGGCACCGCTGGCGCCGGGACCACCGCGGGCTCAGCCGGCACCCCGGATGCCGGCACCGGCGGTGATACAGGCTCGCGTACCTCCGGAGCCGCAACCGGCACAGGTTCCTGCGGGATCAAATCGGCGACCGGCTCGGGCGGTTCCGCTTCTGTGGCCTCGTCCGCCGACTCGAGCAGATCCGGCGTCCGTTCCGGCAGGTCGCGCAATGCCCCACGCTGCTCCCGGAGCAGACGCTGGACACCTTTGATCGTATAGCCCTGCTGATACAGGAGATTCTGGATGCGCCGGAGGAGATCCACATCCTCCGGCCGGTAGTAGCGCCGCCCCCCACCTCGCTTCAACGGCTTGACCTGCGGGAACTTGGTTTCCCAGAACCGCAGCACATGCTGCGGCACATTCAGTTCCGCGGAGACTTCGCTGATGGTCCGGAACGCGGTCGCCGATTTTGCGACGGCACGCGCCTTCCGTTCATCCTGGGTGTCAGGGTCGGGCATTCGCTCGGTGACAACGGTCATAACGGTCAGGACGCGGCACGGACGGGTCGGTCGGCCGCAAGCGAGCGGTTGATCCTGCTTTTCAGAACATGGCTCGCACGGAACACCAACACGCGGCGTGGCAGGATCGGCACCTCCTCGCCGGTTTTGGGATTGCGGCCGATCCGCTGTCCCTTCTGGCGGACGGCGAAGCTGCCGAACGACGAGATCTTCACCATCTCGCCCCGGGCCAGCGCCTCCTCAATTTCCTTGAGGACGGTTTCCACAAGTTCCGCGGACTCGTTGCGCGACAAGCCGACCTCCTGGAAGACGGCCTCGCTCAGCTGGGCACGTGTGACGGTGTTCTGCACCATGACGGAGGGCTCCGGAGGACCGGCGATCCCGGCAACGGTACTGCGCGGCGGTAATCGCGTCAATTCAGCAGGTTGGAAGGCGTCGTTAAAGCACCGCCGCTTGACGGCAAACGACGCCGACGATCACCAGCGGATGATCGCCGATCCCCACGACAGGCCGCCGCCAATGCCTTCCAGCGCGACGAGTTGCCCGCGCCGGATCCGCCCATCGGCCACCGCCTCGGCCAGCGCCAGGGGAATGGAGGCCGCCGACGTGTTGCCATGATGGTCAACGGTGGTGACGACCCGCTCGGGCGGCAGGCCCATTTTGCGCGCCGTCCCGTCGATGATGCGCTTGTTGGCCTGGTGCGGTACGAGCCAATCGATGTCGGACGCCGAAAGCCCATTGGCCTCCAGCGCCTCCTCAAGGACTTCCGACAGGCGCAGGACGGCCTGCTTGAAGACCTCCTGCCCGTGCATGCGGACATGCCCCGTCGTCTGGGTGGCCGACGGGCCGCCGTCCACATACAGAAGGTCGTAGTGGCGGCCGTCGGAATGCAGATGGACCGACAGCAGGCCCCGGTCGGCATTGGCCCCCGAGCTCTCGGCCGCCTGAAGGATCACGGCACCGGCCCCGTCACCGAACAGGACGCAGGTCGTCCGGTCCTGCCAATCCAGAATCCGGGTAAAGGTCTCGGCACCGATGACGAGCGCAGTCCGCACCTGCCCGCTGCGGATCATCCCGTCCGCCACACCCAAGGCGTAGATGAACCCGGCGCAAACGGCCTGGATGTCGAAAGCGGCCCCGCGGGTCATGCCGAGTGCGGCCTGGACCTTCGTCGCGGTGGCCGGGAACGTGTTGTCGGGCGTGGTTGTGGCCAACACGATGAGGTCGAGTTCGCCAGCGCCGATGCCGGCGTTGTCCAACGCCGCGAGGGCCGCCTTCAGGGCCAGATCGGACGTCTTCTCGCCGGGGGCCGCGACATGGCGGGACCGGATACCCGTCCGCTGGACGATCCACTCGTCCGAGGTGTCGACCCGCCGGGACAGATCCTCGTTTGTGACGATGCGTTCCGGCAGGTACGCACCGCAACCGAGTACAATCGAACGACGGGCCATCAGACGGCGGCCTCCTGGCTGGGCATGGATGCGGGCCCAAGCTTTTCGAGCTCGGTCTTGATACGCTCATTGAAGCCGTTACGCACCAGGTCCACCGCGACGCCGATGGCGTTCGCGAATCCGACGGCATCGGTCCCGCCATGGCTCTTCACACAGACGCCCTGCAGGCCGAGGAACATGGCACCGTTGTACCGCCGCGGATCGGTCCGGTGGCGCAGCTTCTTGAACGCCCCGCGTGCGAGCAGGTAGCCGGCGCGCGCCAGAATCGAAGACTCGAACGTACGCCGAAGGAACTCGGCATAGAGCTTGGCCGTGCCCTCGGCCGTTTTCAGTGCGACGTTACCCGTGAATCCATCGGTGACGACCACATCCACCGTACCGGCCGCGATGTCGTCGCCCTCGACGAAGCCGTGGAAGCGTCCGGGCAGGGGCTGCGTGCGTAGAAGCTGAGCCGCCGTCCGGACGGTCTCGTTGCCCTTGATGTCCTCGGACCCGATGTTCAGCAGTCCGATGGTCGGTTCCATCACGCCCAGTACTAGGCGCGAGAACAGGGCGCCCATGACGGCGAACTGGGCCAGGTTTTCGGGCGTGCATTCGACATTGGCGCCGAGGTCGAGCATCACGCTCTCGCCCTTCAGCGTCGGGAAGAACGACGCGATTGCCGGCCGGTCGATCGCCGGCAACGACTTCAGCACGATCTTCGCCATCGCCATGAGCACGCCGGTGTTGCCGGCGGACACGACGCACGATGCCCGGCCATCGGCCACGGCATCGATGGCAAGCCGCATGCTGGAGTTACGCCCGGTCCGCAGGGCTTGTGCGACCTTGGCATCGCCAGCGATCGCACCTTCCGTGTGGAAGACCGTGCAGACGTCCTCCAGGGCCTTGTCCGCACCCAACAGAGGCCGGATGCGGCGCTCGTCCCCAAAGATGAGGAACGACACGTCCGGGAAGCGATTACGCGCGATCCCGGCGCCGGAAATCACCGACGCCGGCGCATGATCGCCACCCATCGCGTCAAGCGCGACAATCAGCCGGCCGCTCATGTGCGGCAGCTCCACTGACGGATGGACATGCGTGCCCTGCCAGGGACGAACCTGCCTTAGGCCTCCCGAGCCTGCGCCACGACCTCGCGGCCGTCGTAGTGGCCACACGCCCCGCAGACGTTGTGCGGCCGCTTCAGCTCGCCGCAGTTCGCGCACTCGTGGTAGGCGCCGGCCTGGATCGCGTGGTGAGAACGCCGCATGTTGCGCCGCGACTTGGACGTTTTCTTCTTGGGGACGGCCATCTCTCGGTACTCTCGCTCTGGGTGTTCTCGCAGCCACGCCGGTCCGGCGGCACGACAAAAAATCGCGGCCGACAGACGCCGCCCGCGGGTGAAGAGACGCGAACGGCCGGGGCCGCCCGCGAAGAGCAGCTTGACTAGCGCAAAAGTCGTCAAGCGGCAAGAGGAACCATCCAACTAATGCGGCTTGTTCAGCCGCGCAAGTTTGGCAAAGGGGTTTTCCACGGGCTCCTCCTCCGGCTCTTCGGGATCGTGCACGGGCTCGAACGCGACCCCGGGTGCGCGGGGATACGGATCGAGGGCCAGCGAGAGATGCTGTGTGGCCACCTCTCCCAGGTCGATGACCCCCCCCTCGAGGGGCTCGGGGTCGTCCTCCTCCACATTCAACTCGATCTCGCCCGATGGGCGGATCATCGACGGCGGCGCGAAAAGCGAGACGAACCGGTCGGAAACGTGGTTCGACACAGGTTCCAAGGTCACCACGCAGGTCTGCACGACGTCGGCCGAGAGATCCCCCGCCACGCGGATCATCCCGCCGGCCTGCCGCCGCACCTCGAACTCCACGCGGAAACGTCCGAGATCCTGCAACTCCAGCCGCTCGGCCAAGGCATTCCGCTCCTTCTCGTTCGCGTCGAAAGACCGACGCTCGGGCTCATGCCCCAGCGTGTCCACGACGAAAGGACGCGAGAATTCGGGGGCGGCCCCCTTCCGGGCGTTGTTTGTCATGGCATGCGTTCCCTCAAATCAAATCCCTGCGCGGGACCAGGTGCGGACTCATACCGCCGGGCACATGGATCCATGTGCCCGGCCAGGTTCCTCAAGCGCCGGCGCTCCGGTGGAGCTTGGCTCGCGCGCCCGTTGGCCCCCGATTTGTGGCCGCGCCCCCTGTTGGTACCTTGGCGGCGCCGGGGTGCGGTCGCACCCTCCGCCATGCAAAGGTCAAGACCTTTGCATGGGGCATCAGCCCGCGGCAGGCGGCGGGCCGAAAGCAAACCTCCCGCCCAGCAGCTCGGACACCGGCAGGGCCGCCAACCGGCCTTCCTCCCGACGCACGTAGTCCGCCAACACAGCCGCCCCCTGCGGGTCGGCTTCGACCGACCCGAACACGTTGCGGTCGATGGCCTCGGCCAGTCCGGCCATGCCGGGACCGGCCAGGGCGGCATCGTAGACCTTCGCACGCCCGTAAAAGGCGCCCAGGATCTCGTAGACGCGCTTCGGCACCGCCAGATCGCCGATCCCGATTTCGCGCAGGTTCGCATCCATATCCGCGGCCATGCGGTCGATCAAAGCCTGCGCCGCGGAGTCGGCCTGCCCTCCGGCTCCCCGCATCCGGCGGAGCAGAAGATAGACATGAAGCGCCACCATTTCGAACCGACCGTCAATCGTGTCGGGAACCCTGGCATTGGCGTAGAATTCAGGCCGACGCGCCTGTGCAACGGCAAGGTCGTACAAGGCGACGCCAAAATCCTGCCGGGACCGGTGACCGAAAAGACGGCGCAACAACTTCCGAAACCTCAAAGGCAAACGTTGACACGAAACGGCGGCGAAGGCATCTACATCCCGCAGATGGGCGCGGAGTCGGCGCTCGTCAATCCGGTCGGGGAACCGCCTGCATGTCCACCACTTTCCGTTCCACCATCCTTGCCCTTGCGCTCGCCACGACCCTCGGCGGGTGCGCGGACCGCGTGGCGACGCACGGGAACCTGGTGAAGAACGACCGGCTGAGCGAAGTGAAGGTTGGAACCTCCAACCGCGAGGAGGTCGCCGTGGTCCTCGGCACGCCCACGGCCATTTCGACCTTCGATGCGAACACTTGGTACTACATCGGCGAGGTCACCAGGCGCACGGCGTTCTTCCGGCCGGAACCCGTGGAACGGCGCGTGCTGACGGTGAAATTCGACGAGGAGGGCGTGCTGCGCTCGGTCGAGGAGAAAACCCTGGACGACGGAAACGCCGTGCAGCTTGTCGAGCGCGCGACCCCGACGCCCGGCCGTGACCTCAGCGTCATTCAGCAGCTCGTCGGCAACGTCGGCCGTTTCTCGCCAGCGCCCAGCGCCCCCCGGCGCCCGACCATCCCGGGCCGCGAGGGTCTGGGCCGCTGACGGCACCCTCGCCGGCACCAACGAGCACGACCATCCGAGCCGCCGTCCCCGGCGCACGCGTCAGACGCCGAAGCGAATCACCGTGGCGGTCAGAAGGCTGGCCACGATCCCGAGGATCTTGATCATCGGACCGATGGCAGGGCCGGCCGTGTCCTTGTAGGGATCGCCGACGGTGTCGCCCGTGATGGCGGCCATGTGCGCGGGGGATCCAGGGCCGCCGTGGTGGCCGGCTTCGATGTACCTTTTGGCGTTGTCCCAGGCGCTGCCGCCGGATGTCATCGCAATCGCGACGAACAGCCCCGCCACGGTGGCCCCCAGGAGCATGCCCCCCACCGCCGAGAAGGCCTGCGCTGTCCCGGCCAGGGCCAGGACCGCGCCAAAGAGAACAAGCGGCGCCGCCACCGGCATCAGGGACGGCAAGACCGTCCGGCGGATCGCGGCGCGGGCCAGCACGTCCACCGCACGTCGGTAGTCCGGCCGGGCCGTGCCCACCATGATGCCCGGAATTTCACGGAACTGGCGGCGGACCTCCACCACCACCACCCCGGCCGCACGCCCGACCGCGGTCATGGCCGCAGCACCGAAGATGTAGGGCAGCAGACCGCCGGCGAGGATTCCGACCGTGACATACGGGTTCCCGAGGTCGAACGCCGCCCCCAGGTGCGGAAACGCCCGGCTGACCCCCTCCATGTAGGCCGCCAGCAGAACCAGACCGGCCAGCCCGGCGGTCCCGACGGCATAGCCCTTGGTCGCCGCCTTGATCGTCCCGCCGACCGCGTCCAGAACATTGATGACCGACCGCGCCGGCTCGGAAAGGCCGGCCATCTCCACCATGCCGCCAGCGGTGTCCGTGACCGGGCCGACGGCATGGATGGCCGCGACCATCCCGGTCAGTGCCGTCATGGCCGTTGCGGCGATGCCGATGCCGTAGATGCCGGCGGCGTGGTACGCCACGATGATGCCGGCACCGAGCCCCACAACCGGCAGGACCGTCGCCTCCATCGAGACGGCCAGCCCCTGAATCACGTTTGTGCCGTGGCCGGTCTCGGAAGCCCGCGACACGCTGCGGACCGGCCGGAAGCGGGCCGAGGTGTAGTAGGTCGTCGCCAAGACCAGCTGCCCGGCCATACCGATCCCGGCAATTGCGCACACGAAAAGCGAACCCCATCCGATGGGGGCCGCGGCCGTGCGGAGGGGGACCGGAAACAAGGCGAGTGACACCAGCAGGATGGCGCCTGCGGAAAAGAGGGCGGTGAAGGCGAGGCCCTTGGCGAGTGCGGGCAGGATCCGCCCCGAGCGTCCCGGCACCATGAAGAACATGCCCGCGATGGACGCCGGAATGCAGGCTGCGCAGACCAGCAGCGGGTACAACATGGCGCGCAGCGTGTCCGCCGAGGCTCCCCCGTTCGGACCGGCGAAGAAGAGTCCGCCGAGCAGCATGGCGGCAACGGCCACCACGACGTAGCTCTCGAACAAGTCGGCGGCCATGCCGGTGCAGTCACCGACATTGTCGCCCACATTGTCGGCGATCACCGCGGGATTGCGCGGATCGTCCTCCGGGATCCCGGCCTCCACCCTGCCCACCAGGTCGGCCCCCACATCCGCGCCCTTGGTGAAGATACCGCCCGCCAATCGCCCGAAAATTGAGACGACCGAAGCACCGAACCCGAGCGCAACAAGCGCCTCCAGCACGGTGCGGAGACCGGCGGACGACCCCGTTTCGGCAATCAGGAGCAGAACCCAATAGTATCCGCCGACGCCCAGCAACCCCAGGCCGACCACCAGCATCCCGGTGACCGTGCCCGCCTTCAGGGCCACATCGAGGACGGCGGCCAAACTGCGGCCCGCCGCAGCGGCCGCGCGCCCATTGGCCCGGACCGAGATCTCGGTGCCCACATGGCCGGCCAATGCCGACAGGACCGCACCGAGAGCGAAGCCGACCGCGACCTGCCATCCGAACACCGGCCAGAGGACGGCAAGGATGACGGCACCGACGATGGCGATGGTGACCGATTGGCGGCTCAGATAGGCCTTGGCGCCCTCCAGGATCGCGCCGGAAATCTCCAGCATGCGCGGGGTCCCCGCATCCGCCGCCATTCCGCGCCGAGCGGCATGGGCACCGAAAACCAGTGCGCAAAGGCCACAGCTGACGACCAGGATATAGCCAAGCGTCATCAGCTCTCCCCGCCCCTTCCCGCCCCCCGGACGCCATATCGGTCCGGCATGCCCGGCGCTGCAGCCGCCGGTTCCGGCGCCGCACGTCCCGCCTGGAGCCCACAATTGGGACGTAACACGCGCCCAGGCCCGGTGGTGCCTCAACGAACGGAAGGAGGCGGGTGCCCTGGGCGCCCGGAGGCGGGGGTCAGGCGGTCCGCACGGCGCGGCGGGTGCCCAGCCAGACGGTGGCACCCAGGGCCGCGGCCACGAGAGGTGCCACGGCCAAGTTGACGGCCTGCCATCCGAAAGCCGAGTGCAGAGCACCGGACAGGAAGGATGCCGCGGAAACCGTCGTGAACACGATGAAGTCGTTCGCCGCCTGCACCTTGGCGCGTTCCGCCGGACGCTCGCATTCCGTCAGCAGCGTGGTTGCGCCGATGTACATGAAGTTCCAGCCGACCCCGAGCAGGACGAGCCCGCCCCAGAAGTTCAGCACCGCCGCGCCCGACAGGTTGACGATCAGGCAGCAGAAGTTCAGCAGGGCCCCCGCCGTGATGATGCGGGTGCAGCCGAAGCGGCGGATCAGGCCCCCGGTGAAGAAGGACGGCGCGTACATGCCCAGCACGTGCCACTGAATGACGAAGGCGGCGTCCGCGAAGTGATGGCCGCCTGCGAGGATGGCGAGCGGAGTGGCGGTCATGACCAGCGTCATGGTGCCGAAACCGACCGCGCCGGTGAACACGGCCACGGCGAAAGTCGGCTGCCGGAGGATTTCGCCGAGCGGGCGGCCACCTTCCCGCCGCATCTCCGCAGTGGGCGTGGGAATGCGCAGGAACCGCAGTATCGCCAGCGTCAGCCCTTGCAGTCCGGCGATGACGATGTAGGCGCCGGCGAACAGGGCCGGGGCGAACAGATCGCGCGTCAGTTTGGCCAGTTCCGGACCGGCAATCGCGGCGACCACGGCACCGGTCAGCACAAGGGAGATCGCCCGGCTCTTGAAATCCGGCCGGGCGGTGTCCGCCGCGGCGAAGCGGTAGAAGTTGATGAACGCCATCTGGAAGCCGAGCAGCACATGGCCGGCCAGGAACGTCCAGAAGTCCGCGGAGAAAATGGCCCAGGCGGAGAGCAGCGCACCCGCAATGCCGATGCCGGCCCCGATGGTGAACCCGTTCCGCCGCCCGATGCGCCCCATCAGCAGCGATGCCGGGATGGTGGACAGCATGGTGCCGACGAATTGGAAGGCCAGCGGCAACGTCGCCAGCGACTTGTCCTCGGCCAGGGAGTGCCCGACCAGCCCCGCCCCCACGATCACGGTCGTCATCCCGGTCTGCCCAAGGGCTTGGCAGAGTGCGAGGAGGAAAACGTTGCGGCGGGTGGGATCGTGGGCGTCGGTCGTCATGGCACCTGTTTCCAACCCACCCCGCCCACTGGCAAGCGCGGTTCGCGCAAGCCCCGGGTCAGAGCGACCGCTGGGTGATGCCGAGAATCAGGACCTGCCGAACAACGCCGCGCCCGACAACATCGTCGGCCGTGTTCTTGAGACGTCGCCGGACCTTTTGCAGATCCAGCGCCGCCCCCTGCACCGTGCCCTCCTCGGCGAAGGTTCGGTAAAGGGTTTCGATGAACGCGTTCTTCAAGCGCTGCTGCACGCTTTGGACACGGCTGAGCCCGGACAGATCGTCGACCTCGATCGACAGGCGCAGCGTCACGAATTGTTCGGCCTTCGCCTCGCCGACCACCGAAACCATGATCGGAGGTATGGTGGCGTAGAAAAGCTCGGGGGAACCGGATGACGTGTCGGCCTGGACCGTCGTCTCTTCGGTTTCGCGGCTCAAATACGACCACGTCGCAACACCGCCGCCCGCAATCAGCGACAACAGGACGATAAGGACGATGAGACGGTGCATGCGGCTCGCGGGAACCGGGGTGGCCTGAGGGCGAAACCATCCTACCTCTTTTGGATGGGAAGCGCAGGCGGAATCAGAAATGCGACCAGCCGCGGGCGGCTATCGGCAAGTCCCTCCCCTGCCCGTCCACGACAGCCACCGCTCCCGCGGGGCCGGAGACGCACTCGCCAATATCGGTCACAGCCACACCAAGCGCCGCCGCGTCCGCAATGAACGCACCCGACCGATCCGGGGGCACCGCAACCACCAACTCGTAATCGTCGCCACCACCCAGCAGCCCAGCGAGCAGGCCGGGGTCCGCGCCCAATGCGGCGCGCGCAGCATCACTCAGCGGCACCCGCGACGCATCCAGTCGCAGGGCAACGCCGGAGGCCGCAGCCACATGGCCGGCGTCCGCAACCAGCCCGTCCGATACGTCCGCGGCGGCGTGGGCATGCCGCCGGAGCGCCGGGCCCAGGCGTACACGGGGTGTCGGACGCCGCAGGCGGTCCACCAACGGCCCCGGATCGGCGACGGACAGGCGCCCTTGCCGCACGGCCAAGCCCAACCAAGCATCCCCGATCGTCCCGGTGACCAACACCCTGTCCCCGGACCGCGCCCCATCGCGCCGGACGGCCCCGCCGACCGGCACGGTGCCGAATGCGGTGACGCTGAGGAACATGGGACCGGGCGTGGAAACCGAATCGCCACCGGACAGGCCGATCCCGAACAGGTCCTGGTCCGCGGCGAGGCCCTGCACGAAGGCCGCCAGCCAATCATTGCCGATCCGGTGCGGCAGGCCGGTCACCAGCGAGTAGGCAAGCGGATCCGCCCCCATCGCAGCCAGATCGGACAGGTTCACCCGCAGCAGCTTTGCGGCGATGTCCCCAGGCGGGTCGTCGGGCAGGAAGTGGATGCCCTCGACCATTGCGTCCGTGGTGACCACCAGTTCGCAGCCCGCCGGCACGTCGAAGACGGCGGCGTCATCACGCAGGTCGAGGGCGCCGGCAAAGCCGCGCGCCAACGGGCGCAGGAAGCGTTCGATCCGGTCGAATTCGCCCAGGGTACCGCCGGGGGCGGGACCAGGGCTACTCGGCGCCGCCACCCGCGCCCCCCGGTGCCGCGGCACCGGGCACCATCTCGTCCGGGCGGAGCACATGGGCGATCCGGTCCAGTACGCCGTTGACCATAGCGGGTTCGCGCCCGGCGAAGAACGCGTGGGTCACGTTGACATAGTCGTTGATGATGATGCGCGGATGCACGTCCTGATGCGCCAGGATCTCGTATGCGCCGGCCCGCAACGTCGCCCGCAGCAAAAGCTCCAGCCGCTCCAGCGCGTGCCCGTGCAGGCTTCCCGAAAGCATCCGGTCGATGTCGGTCAGGCGGGCCATGGTGCCGTTGACGATGGCGGCCAGAAGCTCGGTGTCCGGCGTGACCAGCACGTCGCCGTCGATTTCCTCGCCGACCCGGTGCTTGACATATTCGTTCAGGGCGTTGGGCGCAGGCGCACCCGTCAGGTCGACCTGGTACAGGACCTGAACCGCCGCCAAGCGCGCCGCCGAGCGACGGGCCTTGGCCGACCCGCTGGGCCGGCGGCGCGACTTGTCCGACGGCCCGGGCACAGGCTTGGAAGGTGTGGGCATGGCAGGGACCGGGATCAGCGGGGACAGAAGCCGAACTGGCGTTTGAGCGCAATCATGTCAAGGCAGGCCCGGGCGGCTCCACCGCTCTGGTCGTTACAGACTACGCCCGCGATGACAATTGTCGTATGGGCCATCACACAGGGTGCGGTCATCTGCGCGGCTCCGACGGGATCGGCCGGTGTCCGCCGATCGTCAGCCCGTACCCCTCCAGGCCAATGATCGTCTTCTTGTTGTTCGTCAACAGGATCATGTCGCGAATGCCGAGATCCAGCAGGATCTGAGCGCCGACCCCGTAATCCCTGAGTTCGGCCGACCCTTGCCCGTCCCCCTCGCCGAGCCGGGCCTTCAGCCGCTCGGAAAGGCTCGTGGGCTTGGGTTCGCGGATCAACACCACGACGCCACGCCCTTCGCGTGCGACCTCCGCCATGGCCGCCTGCAACTCGCCGCCCCGACCGTTGGACGCGCCATACAGCACGTCGTCGAGCACGTTGAGCGCGTGCATCCGCACCAGCACCGGGCCGGGCGTCGAAATATCGCCCTTCACCAGTGCCACATGCTCGGCATAGGTGACGGAGTTGACATAGAGGATGAGCCGGAAGTCGCCGCCCACCCGGCTGGTGAAGTCGGTTTCCAGCGTGCGGCGGACGATGGTCTCGGTCCGCCGGCGATAGGCGATCAGGTCGGCGATGGTCCCGACCTTGAGCCCGTGCAACTGGGCGAAGCGCACCAGGTCGGGCATACGGGCCATGGTGCCGTCGTCGTTCATGATCTCGCAGATCACGCCTGCGGGGACCATTCCCGCCAAGCGGGCGATGTCGACGGCCGCCTCGGTGTGGCCGGCACGAACCAGCACCCCTCCGTCCTGGGCCATCAACGGGAACACGTGGCCGGGGGTGACGATGTCCTGGGGGCCGCTCTCCGGATCCGTGGCGACCGCAATCGTGCGGGCACGGTCGGCCGCCGAAATGCCGGTGGTCACCCCCTCGCGCGCCTCGATCGAAACGGTGAAGGCGGTCTGGTGCCGGGTCCCGTTGTGCCGCGCCATCAACGGCAGGCCGAGGCGTTCGACCCGGCTGCGTTCAAGGGCCAGGCAGACCAGGCCGCGCCCGTGCTTGGCCATGAAGTTGACCATCTCGGCCGTGCAGGCCTGGGCGGGGACCACCAGATCGCCCTCGTTCTCCCGGTCCTCGTCGTCGACCAGGATGAACATGCGGCCTTGCCGCGCCTCTTCGATGATCTCCTCGGCCGAGGACAGGAAAGGCTTGCCGTCGGCCGGAAGCGTGCCGTGATCGGTCATGGTCACGCCGCCCCCGCGGGGAACGCATCGGTCGCACGCGTCTCGACCAGACGTTGAAGGTAGCGCGCCAGCATGTCGATCTCGCAATTCACCTTATGACCCGCCCCCAGATCCTTGAAGTTCGTGCATGCCAGGGTATGGGGAATGATGTTCACGCCGAATCGGGCGCCCTGCACCTCGTTGACCGTCAGGGACACACCGTTGAGCGCCACCGATCCCTTCGGCGCGATGAAGCGGGCGAGCGCCGCCGGCACTTCGAACAGGAAACGGTGGCTGTCGCCCTCCGGCGTGATCGACACCACCGACGCGATGCCATCCACATGGCCGTAAACCAGATGCCCGCCCAGCTCGTCGCCGAGGCGCAGCGACCGCTCCAGATTGATCGGCGTGCCTTCGCCCCAGTCCCCCAGCGTGGTCCGGGAAAGCGTCTCGGCGGAGACGTCGAACGCGAGCCGTCCAGGGCCCTTTTCGACCACCGTCAGGCACACGCCGTTGCATGCCACCGACGCCCCCATGTCGATGCCCGACGTATCCCAGGACGTGGTGATGGTGAAACGCACGTCGCCGCGCCGTTCGACGGCGGCGACGCGTCCGATATCGGTGATGATCCCGGTGAACATGGCGTCAAACTAGTGACCCGAAGGCCGCTTGGCTACAACGGAGCAATGCAACCGAGCTCGTACGAACGACGCGGTACGCGTCAGCGCTGCCGAGCGTAGCTTTCCCACAGATCGTCGCCAGCGTGACGGACGGCGGTTCGCACGAATGCACGGGCCTCGGCAAGACCGTCGATGCCGAAGCCCATGGCCGCGGGCAGGCCGTCCCCGCCGATCAGCAGGGGCGCCCGGAACCACTCAAGGCGGTCCACCAGACGCGCGCGGAACAGCGAGGCGGCAAGCCGCGCGCCCCCCTCCACCAGCACCCGTGTCAGCCCGCGCGCGGCGAGTGCCCCCAGAAGGGGCTCAACCTCCATCTCGTGGCCGGGACCATCGGGCACCTCCACCAGTTCCACCCCGGCGTCCCGGAAGGCGGCCGCCCGCAACCGGTCCCCGCCTGCGAGCGTCACCACCCATGTCGGCACCGAACGCGCGGTCGCCACCAGCTTCGATGTCAGCGGCAGGCGCAGGCGGCTGTCCACCACGATGCGCACCGGGGAGCGGTCCTCCATGCCGGGCAAACGGCAGGTCAACTCGGGATCATCAGCCAAAGCCGTTCCGATCCCGACCATGACCGCATCGTGCCCGGCCCGCAGCCCATGGGTCCACGACCGCGCCACCGGTCCGGTGATCCACTTGCTCTCGCCGGAGCGGGTGGCAATGCGGCCGTCCAGCGTCGTCGCCAGCTTGAGCGTGACGAGCGGGCGCCCCTCCTCGACCCGGCGGAAGAAGCCTTCGTTCTGCGCCCTCGCCTCCTGCGCCAGGAGCCCCTCGTCCACCCGGATGCCGGCATGGCGCATCCGGGCAATGCCGGCCCCGTTGGTGCGGGGATCCGGATCCCCGCACGCGACCACGACCCGGGACAACCCCGCCGCCACCAGCGCATCACTGCACGGCGCCCCCCGGCCGTGATGGTTGCAGGGTTCGAGCGAGACATAGCCCGTGGCCCCGCGGGCGCGTTCGCCGGCCGCCTCCAACGCCATGGCTTCGGCATGGGGCCGGCCGCCGGGCTGGGTCCACCCCGCCCCCACCAGGCGCCCGTCGCGGACAACGACGCACCCCACGGACGGGCTCGGCCACACCCGCCCGAGACCACGCTCGGCCAGTGCAAGCGCCGCCCGCATCCACCGGATGTCGCTCTCCGCATCCATTGGCCCTGCGCCCATCGGACCGCCCCGCAGCATCGGCTCAGGCGGTCTCGGGCCGAAGCGTCCCGACGATCTGGTTGAAGTCGGTGACCTCGCGGAAATCCTTGTAGACCGACGCGTAGCGGATGTAGGCGACCTGGTCCAAGGCCAGCAGCGCCTGCATCACCATTTCGCCGACCTGCTTGGACGGGATTTCCGTCTCGCCCGAGGATTCGAGTTGGCGGACCAGACTGTTGACCACGCGGTCGATCCGGTCCGCATCCACCGGGCGTTTGCGCAATGCCACCCGCATCGACCGCACCAGCTTCTCGCGGTCGAAGGGTTCACGGTGGCCATTGGCCTTCACCACCACCAGTTCGCGCAGCTGCACGCGTTCGAAGGTCGTGAATCGGGCGCCGCAGCTTGGGCAGAAGCGGCGGCGCCGGATCGCCGAATTGTCCTCCGTCGGACGCGAGTCCTTCACCTGGGTGTCGTCGTGTCCGCAGAACGGGCAGCGCATCGGGACCGCCGGATCACAGGCCGGCGTAGATCGGGAAGCGCTGGCACAGGGAACGCACCCGCTCCCGGACCGCGGCCTCGACCTTGCCGTTGTCGCCCGAGTTGCTGGCCACGAGGCCGTCCAGCACCTCGACGATCAGGCGGCCGACCTCGGCGAACTCGGCCGTCCCGAAGCCGCGGGTCGTCCCCGCGGGAGTGCCGAGCCGCACGCCCGACGTGATCATCGGCTTCTGCGGGTCGAAGGGCACACCGTTCTTGTTGCAGGTGATGCCGGCCCTCTCAAGGCTGGCCTCCGCGGCCTTGCCGGTGAGGTTCTTCGGACGCAGGTCCACCAGAACGATGTGGCTGTCGGTGCCGCCCGACACGATGTCGAGCCCGCCCTTCACCAGCACGTCGGCGAGGGCGCGCGCATTGTCCACGACCTGTTGCGCATAGACCTTGAACGCCGGCGTCAACGCCTCGCCGAACGCGACGGCCTTGGCGGCGATGACATGCATCAGCGGCCCGCCCTGCAGGCCGGGGAACACGGCGCTGTTGAACTTCTTGCCCAGCTCCGGATCGTTGCAGAGGATCATGCCGCCCCGCGGACCGCGCAGGGTCTTGTGGGTGGTGGTGGTCACCACGTGGGCGTGGGGCAGCGGGCTGGGATAGACGCCGGCCGCGACCAGTCCGGCGTAGTGGGCCATGTCCACGAAGAGATAGGCGCCGACACTGTCCGCGATCCTGCGGAAACGCGCGAAGTCGATCTGGCGCGGATAGGCGGAGCCGCCGGCGATGATCAGTTTCGGCTTGTGCTCCAGCGCCAGCCGCTCGACCTGTTCATAGTCGATCCGCGCGTCCTCGCGGCGGACACCGTACTGGACCGCCTTGAACCACTTGCCCGACAGGTTGGGCGCCGCCCCGTGGGTCAGGTGCCCGCCGTGGGACAGGTCCATGCCCAGGAACGTGTCGCCCGGCTGCAGCAGGGCCAGGAAAACGGCCTGATTGGCCTGGGCGCCGGAGTGCGGCTGGACGTTGGCATACGCGCAGTCGAACAGCTTGCAGGCACGCTCGATCGCCAACGCCTCCGCCACGTCGACGTATTCGCAGCCGCCATAGTACCGGCGGCCGGGATAGCCCTCGGCGTACTTGTTGGTCAGCACCGAGCCTTGGGCCTCGAGGACGGCCCTGGACACGATGTTCTCGGACGCGATCAGCTCGATCTGGTCCTGCTGGCGGGCAAGCTCGTCACGGATGGCCGCGAAGAGCTGCGGATCGGCCTCGGCAAGGCCGGCCCCGAAGAATCCCGCCGTTGCGGAGGTGCCGGTCGAGGAAGTCCCGGCGGGGGTCGGACGGGCGGCTGTGGACGTCATGGCTCCAGGACCTCTCGCGGATCGTGTTGTGGCGGGGCGGCCGGGCGGCCCCGCCCGTCTCGGACGGGTTTTCGCCTCAGCCGAGTTTTTCCACCCGGCGCTGGTGGCGGCCGCCTTCGAAAGGCGTGGCAAGGAAGGTGACCACGCAATCCTTCGCGACTTCGGCGCCCACCATCCGTGCCCCCAGCGCCAGGACGTTGGCGTCGTTGTGCTGGCGCGACAGGCGCGCCGACGTCACGTCGTGGCACAACGCGGCCCGGATGCCCGGATGGCGGTTCGCCGCAATGCTGATACCGATGCCGGTGCCGCAGATCAATACGCCGCAGGACGCGCCGCCCGTCCGAACCGCATCGGCCATTGCGGAAGCGAAATCGGGGTAATCCACGGACTCGGTTGAATGCGCCCCCAAGTCCAGAACCGGATATCCGGCACTTTCCAGGAAGGACTTGATTTCCTGCTTCAAGGCATAGCCGGCGTGATCGCTGGCAAGGGCGATCGTGCCCGAAATCGTCATCCCTGGGGCGGTTGCTTGACTGGACATGGTGCGGCGCGGTCTCTCGGGAAAAGGTCTTGCGGGGACGTTAGCAGACATCCCGGCGGCCCACTAGACCGCCCACGCGCGGAGCGAACCCTTTGCCCGCGAAGTGCCGGGGGGCCTCGGATCCGGCCTTCCACCTGTGATCCCCCACTACTCGCCCATTAATCATGAAGTGCGGCCGACCCGTCCAACATTGGAACCCGCCCCCCAGACTTGGGCCGTTCTGTCCGCATCCCGGTGGGGTTAGATATTCGGAGCGCGCCACCAACAAATTTATTGACACCCCAAATCCTCTATGCAAATTCAACGGCAAAAGAAGATTAATTGACCCACAAGGTGTTTAGGGCATGAGTGACAAAATGACTCAAGACGGCTTCGACGGCGCACTTCTCCGCATGACTGCGGACATCGTCTCCGCTTACGTCAGCAAGAACGTCCTTCCGGCACAGCAGATTCCGGATGTGATTAGCACTGTCTACGGCTCCCTTTCGGGTCTGCAGTTGGGCCCGCAGCAGCCGGCCGCCGAGCCGCCGAAGCCCGCAGTACCGATCCGCAAGTCGGTCACGCCCGAATACATCATCTGCCTGGAAGACGGCAAAAAGCTGAAGATGCTGAAGCGGCACCTTCGCTCGACCTACGACATGACCCCCGACGAATACCGCACCAAGTGGGGGCTGCCGCCGGACTACCCCATGGTGGCCCCGAACTACGCCGCGCAGCGTTCCGAGTTTGCGAAGAAGATCGGCCTGGGCCGCGGCGCCGGCCGCCAGCCGCGCCGCCGCGCCTCCTGAACGCGCGCACCGGCGGCAAAGAAAGGGCCCGCGGCATACCGCGGGCCCTTTTGCGTTCCATGGCGCCGCCCGTCAGGGTGCAAGCAGCCCCTGCTTGCGCAACACATATTCCAGGCGCCGAACCGCGTTCTGGCGCAGCACGAGTTCACTTGCCCAGGCAGGCCCCTGGATCGACACCTCGACAAGGGTTTCGGTGTCCACCGCGGTAACCTTCACGTAGTTCCCCATGCGGTGGAACTCGAACAGGACGTTCCGGCCCGTCACTTCGCCCCCAACCCTTCCGACGCCTGATTGCCGTGCGCGATCCGCACCGCTATGTGATGGAATGAGTATGCGCACGCGGCGCCATTCGCGCCATCCCGTCCGCTCCACGCCGCCCGCCCAGGACCATCGGACTGTGCGGGGCCATGATGAGAGGAATACCGCATGACCGCACAGCCCCTCGATGCCCCGCCCCGCAATACCCGTCCCGCCTTCGACTGGCAGGACCCCCTTCTTCTGGAGGAGGAACTGACCGAGGAGGAGCGGCTGGTCCGCGACACCGCCCGCGGCTACTGCCAGGACCAGTTGATGCCGCGGGTCCTGGAGGCCAACCGGCACGAAATCTTCCACCGCGAGATCATGAACGAGATGGGGGCACTCGGCCTTCTGGGCGCAACCCTGCCCGAGACCTATGGATGCGCCGGCACGTCCTATGTCGCCTACGGCCTGATCGCCCGCGAAGTGGAGCGCGTGGACAGCGGCTACCGGTCGGCGATGTCGGTGCAGTCCTCGCTGGTCATGCATCCCATCTACGCCTACGGCACCGAGGAGCAGCGGCGCAGGTACCTTCCGGGCCTTGCCAAGGGCGAACTGGTCGGCTGCTTCGGCCTGACCGAGCCGGATGCGGGCTCCGATCCCTCGTCCATGACCACGCGGGCGCGCAAGGTGCCCGGCGGGTACCGGATCTCCGGCCGCAAGCAGTGGATCACCAACTCGCCCATTGCCGACGTGTTCGTCGTCTGGGCCAAGGACGACGCGAACGAGATCCGCGGCTTCATCCTCGAGAAGGGCATGAAGGGCCTGAGCGCGCCCAAGATCGAAGGCAAGTTCTCGCTCCGCGCCTCGATCACCGGCTCCATCGTCATGGACGAGGTCGAGGTCGGGGAAGACGCGCTGCTGCCGAACGTGAAGGGCCTCAAAGGGCCATTCGGCTGCCTGAACAACGCACGCTACGGTATCTCGTGGGGGGCGATGGGTGCGGCGGAGTTCTGCTGGCACACCGCGCGCGACTACACCCTGGAGCGACGGATGTTCGGCCGGCCGCTGGCGGCCACCCAGCTGATCCAGAAGAAGCTCGCGGACATGCAGACCGAGATCACCCTGGGTCTGGCGGCGGCCCTGCGCCTGGGGCGCCTCAAGGACCAGGACCGCGCCGCACCGGAAGCGATCTCGTTGATGAAGCGGAACAACTGCGGCAAGGCGCTCGACATCGCACGGGCGGCCCGCGACATGCTCGGCGGCAACGGCATTGCCGATGAGTACCATGTGATCCGCCACGTGATGAACCTGGAAGCCGTGAACACCTACGAGGGCACCCACGATGTGCACGCCCTGATCCTGGGGCGGGCCCAGACGGGTATCCAGGCTTTCAGCTGAGGCTTTGACGGCCGCGACCAAGTCCCCGGTGCGCCTCGCACCGGGGCGCTTCGGGTCTCCGGGAAGGGGGCCGGATGGGTCGCCGCTCATGCCGGTGGGGTGGACGGGCTCGCCCAACGCGGACCCATTCACCGAACCATTGCGCGGCGTGTCTTCCAACGAAAACACCGCCCGATCCATTGGGATCGGACGGTGCTCCACCTGACTGTTCGCCAGGCGTTTGACCGGCCGAGCGGTTCCGCCGGATCGAAAAACTTACCCTGTCAGCGTACGTGCATGCGACCCGGCACGGCCCCGCCCGCTGGGCACCCCCCGGATCCCGGTGGGGGCCGGCGCGACCGCCGGCCCCGACACAGGCGTCCACAGATGTCAAACGCCTTGCGACAGCGGTCCTGCTGCCGCAACGCCTTATCAGGCCGCCGCCGAATTCAAAGGATAGCGGGCGGCGTCGAGGGCGGTCGTCCAGAAGCGCTCCAACCGGCGCAGCAGGTCATTGCCCTTCTGCAGCTCCTCGTCGGTCAGACCGGCCCTGCCGAGTTCGCCCACCTGACGCTCGAACATGACGCTGATCTTCTCGCGCAGTTCGAGGCCCTTCGGCGAGAGGCGGACCCGGACGGACCGGCGGTCGTGCGGAGACCGCTCCTGCATCAAGTATTCGTTCTCCACCATCTTCTTAACATTGTAAGAGACGTTGGAGCCCAGGTAGTAACCGCGCGCGGTCAGCTCGCCCACGGTCAACTCATCGTCGCCGATGTTATAGAGAATCAACGTCTGAACGTTGTTGATATCCTGGATGCCTAGGCGATCGAGTTCGGCCTTCAACACTTCCAGAAAATGCCGGTGAAGCCGCTCGATCAGAAGGATGCTGTCGAAATAGGGTTGGCGCACGAACATCTCCATCTTACCGAACTGTCTCGGGCGCCGGCCCACCGACGCACCGCCGCCTCTAATAACAATTAGGCTAAACGATCAGAGCCCTCTTAGCATCCGAAAGATTCCGGAAAAATCCAGACCACCCTGCCCCGATGCGGAAAACAGGCTGTACAGTTGCGCCGCCTCCGCTCCCAGGGGAGTGGAAGCGCCGGCCTGCATCGCCGCCTGTTGGGCGAGCTTCAAATCCTTCAGCATCATATCGACGGTGAACCCCGGCTGATAGTCGCGGTTCGCCGGCGAGGTCGGCACCGGTCCGGGCACCGGGCAATAAGTGGTCAAAGACCAGCACTGGCCCGATGACTTGGAACTGATATCGAACAACTTTTGCTTGTCGAGGCCGAGCTTCTCGGCCAACGCGAAAGCCTCGCACACGGCAATCATCGAAATGCCGAGGATCATGTTGTTGCAGATCTTCGCAGCCTGCCCGGCACCGGCATCGCCGGCATTGACGATGGTCTTGCCCATCGCGTTCAGGATCGGCTCGGCCCGGGTGAAGGCCGCCTGCGGACCGCCCACCATGAATGTCAGGGTGCCCGCCTGCGCCCCCCCGGTCCCTCCGGACACGGGAGCATCCAGCATGTCGAACCCGG
This sequence comes from Azospirillaceae bacterium, assembly GCA_035645145.1. GTDB lineage: Bacteria > Pseudomonadota > Alphaproteobacteria > Azospirillales > Azospirillaceae > CANGXM01. The sequence continues at coordinate 447,748 of DASQNC010000025.1, forward strand.
CCTCCGAGGCGGCCTTCGCCACCGCGCGCGCGGTTTCCACGTCGATGGTGGAACAGTCGATCAACAGGGCGCCGCGGGGTGCCGCCGCGAACACGCCGTCCGGTCCGGTATAGACCTGACGCACATGCTGACCCGCCGGCAGCATGGATACCACCACCTCGGCATCCCGGACGGCGTCGGCGACGCTGCTTGCGGCCCGCGCACCGGCATCGGCCGCGGCCTTCCTATTGGCCTCCACCACATCGAAGCCCGCCACCTCGTGCCCGGCTTTGATCAGGTTGCTGGCCATCGGGCCGCCCATGTTGCCAAGCCCGATGAAAGCGATCCTGGACATGCGTTCCTCCCTTTTGTTTGCTTTTGCACGGGCGGCCGTTGCGACTGGCCGAACCTCGCCAACCCGGCGCCGGGCCGCCTGCGCTCAGTCGGTAAACACCAGTTCGCGCGCCCCCAGGGTCTTGAAGTGGGCCTCCACCAGATCGTCGCCGACCTCGGCCAGGGTCGCGGGTTTCCACGCGGGGTTCCGGTCCTTGTCCACCAGGACGGCGCGGATGCCTTCGTAGAAATCGTGCCCGGCCATGCAGGCCTGCGACATGCGGTATTCCATGGCCATGCAGGCGTCGAAGTCGAGCGTCGCCCCCCGGCGCACCTCGGCGAGCGAGATCTTCAGGCTGGTGGGCGAAAGGTGGGCCAGCGCCTTGAGCTGGGCTTCCGCCCATTCGCCCCCATCGCGCTCCAGGGCGGCGATGATGTCCTCCACCCTGTCGAAGGCGAAGCAACGGTCGATCGCCTCCCGGTGTGCGGCCAGGGGCGCCCCGCCCGCCGGCACGGCATGGCGCGATACCACGGCCTGGACGGCGGCACCCGGCGCGTCCGCCCCCGCGAGCTCCCGCTCCAGCTCGGCCACCAACGTGTCCAGGGCCTCGCTCGGTACATGATGGGTGCCCGCCCCTGTGTACAGGGCGTCCGCGGCATGCAGCCGGGCACCGGTCAACGCCAGGAAAGCCCCCAGTTGGCCCGGCATACGGGAAAGGAAGTAGCTGCCGCCGACGTCCGGAAACAGGCCGATGCCGGTTTCCGGCATGGCGAACAGGGTCTTCTCCGTGACGATCCGGTGGGACCCGTGCACCGACAGGCCGACACCACCGCCCATGGTGATACCGTCCAGAAGCGCGATGTAGGGCTTGGGGAAACGGTGGATGCGCCGGTTCAGCACATACTCCTCGCGGAAGAAATCCACCGTCAGCGCCCCGTCGCCGCGCCCCTCCTTGGCCGCCTTTCCGGCCTCCCACGCGGCGCGGACATCGCCGCCGGCACAAAACGCCCGGTCCCCGGCCCCGCGAATGACAACGGCCCTCACATCCGGATCCTGCGCCCATGCCTTCAACACCGGATCGAACGCACGGATCATCGGCAGGGTCAGCGCATTGAGCGCCTTCGGTCGGTTCAACGTCACGACCGCGAGCGGGCCGCGCCGCTCGAGCAGGATTTCGTCCGTCATCTCTCCCCCGTACGATCTTGGGCGCAAATGGCCGGCAAGCCCCTTAACAGAACCTCACCCCCGGTTCCAGGGCGCACGCGGTTGGTTCCCCGACGCCCTCTTCCACGGCGGCGCCGTCCATGCCCATGCGCGGGGGCCGATGCCCGCTGCCGTGACCCCGACGATGGCGGCTGCTGCCCGCCCCGCTCAGGAGGCCAGCAGGCGGCGGGCCACGATCAGGCGCATGATCTCGTTGGTGCCTTCGAGGATCTGGTGAACACGCACGTCCCGCAGCACGCGTTCAATGGGATATTCGCGGATGTAGCCGTATCCACCATGCAGTTGGAGCGCCTGGTTGCAGACCTCGAAGCCGACGTCGGTGGCGAAGCGCTTGGCCATCGCGCTGTACTGGGTGGCTTCCGGATGCCCCTTGTCCAGCGCGTCGGCGGCCCGGTGCACCATCAGGCGCGCGGCGTCGAGTTCGATCGCCATGTCGGCCAACTTGAACTGCAACGCCTGGAATTCGGCCAACTTGCGGCCGAACTGGCTGCGTTCACCCATATAGGCGCGCGCCTGATCGAGGCAGAACCGTGCCCCGCCCAGCGAGCACGCCGCAATGTTGATGCGCCCGCCGTCCAACCCCTTCATGGCGATCTTGAAGCCTTCGCCCTCCTCGCCCAGGCGGTTGGCGACCGGCACGCGGCAGTCCTCGAAGATCACGGCCGCGGTGGGCTGGCTGTTCCAGCCCATCTTGCGTTCCTTCTTGCCGAACGACAGGCCGGGGGTTCCCTTTTCCACCACCAGACAGGTGATACCCTTCGGTCCCGCTTCACCGGTGCGGACCATGCAGACGTATACGTCGGACGTCGAGCCGCCGGAGATGAAGGCCTTGGACCCGTTCAGGACGTAGTGGTCGCCGTCGCGGACGGCGCGCGTCTTGAGCGATGCCGCGTCCGATCCGGCCCCCGGTTCGGTCAGGCAATAGCTGGCGAAATGCTCCATGGTCGCGAGCTTCGGGACCCAGCGGGCGCGCTGCTCCGCCGTCCCGAACGTGTCGATCATCCACGCCGCCATGTTGTGGATGGAGATATAGGCGGTCGTGGACACGCAACCGGCCGCCAGCTCCTCGAACAGGATGGCCGCGTCCAGACGGTTGAGGCCCGTGCCGCCGTAGTCCTCGCCGCAGTAAATGGCCCCGAAGCCCAACTCGGCGGCAGCGCGCAGGGCGTCCACCGGAAAGATCTGGTGCTCGTCCCATTCCGCCGCATTCGGCGCCAGGCGTTCGGCGGCGAACGCCCGGGCCATGTCCCGGATGGCACGCTGGTCGTCGCTCAGCTCGAAATCCATCTGGTTCGCTCCTTCCCCTGCGCTTGCCCCGGATATTAAGCCGGTGGCGAGGCCCGTCAACGCATCGGGCGGGCGCGAAGGCGGCACCAAAGGAGTTGAAGGAACAAGCGCGGGGCGCCGGGGTTGCCCCGCCGGAAGATCATCCGGCCCAGCAGCCGGCTGCCACAGCGAGGTGCGGCGTGCGGATCACCGTCGTCCTGAACAAATCGGCTGGAACGTTGATGGGAATGGACGCCGACGCGGCGGGGGAGCGCATCGGTGAGGTGTTCCGTGCGGCCGGTCACGAAACCAACGTGCTGACCACGCTGGGCAAGGACGTTCCCCGTGTCCTGAAGCAAGCCTGCGAGGCGGACATGGACGCCGTCGTGGTCGGCGGCGGTGATGGCACCATTGCCACCGCGGCCCACCACATGGTGGGCAAGGACATGGCGCTCGGCATCCTTCCGCTCGGCACCATGAACCTGCTGGCGAAGGACCTGCGGATCCCATCCGACCTGGACGAGGCCGTGCACGGCCTTGCCCACGGGTCCATCCGGACCATCGATGCATGCGACGTGAACGGCCGCATCTACCTGAACAATGCGGTCCTGGGCCTGTATCCGCGCATGGTCGAGGAGCGCGAGCGGCAACGCGGGGTCCACCATCTCCGCAAATGGCCGGCGATGGGGATCGCCGCGGCCGAGGTGTTGTGGCGGTATCCCCAATTGCGCGTCGAGATCGAGAAGGATGGCGAGCGGTGGTCGGTGACGACGCCCGTGCTGGCCGTTGCAAACAATGTCTACGACGACAACTTCGGCCGGTTCTTCCACCGTGAACGGCTGGACGCCGGCGTGATGGGTGTCTACGTGGCCAAGCACAGGTCGCGGCTGGGCCTGACAATCCTGATGCTGCGGACCGTGACGGGGGGCTGGCAGAAGGACCAGGAGGTGGACGTCTTCACCGCCACGGAAATCACGGTGCACAGCCGGCGCCGGCGCATCCGGGTCGCAACGGACGGCGAGGTCCTGCGCCTCAAACCGCCGCTGCGGTTCCGCATCCGGCCGCACGCGCTGAAGATCCTGGCACCTGCGGGCAACGAGACCTGAAGAAGGGGGCACCCGATGGCCCGCACGCTCGCCCACATCTCCGACCTTCATTTCGGCCGCATCCGGGACGAGGTGGTCGAAGCGTTGCTGGCGGACCTTGCCGCCGCGGCCCCCTCCCTGATCATCATCTCGGGCGATTTCACGCAACGGGCGCGCAAAGGCCAGTACGAGGCGGCCCGGCGCTTCCTGGACCGTCTGTGCACCCCGTGGCTGGCGGTGCCGGGCAACCACGACGTGCCCACCTTCGACGTGGTGTCGCGCTATCTCCGGCCGCTGACCTATTTCAAGCGGTACATCACGAAGGACGACTACCCCCTTTACATTGATGAGGAGATTGCCGTCATCGGGATCAACACCGCCCGGGCCTGGGTGTGGGACTGGTCCCATGGGCGCGTGTCGGACCAACAGATGCGCCGCGTTTCCGAAGTGATGCGCGGCGTGTCCCCCAAACTGTTCAAGGTGGTGTTCGGCCACCACCCGTTCCTGCCGCCGCCCTCCGCGCCCGGAACCCGGCTGGTCGGCCGCGCGCGGTCGGCGTTGAAGGCGCTGGAGGCCGCGGGCGTGGAATTGCTGCTGGCCGGCCACCTGCACCAGGCCTACACCGGCGATGTGATGAGCCACCACACCCACATCGCACGATCGATCCTGGTGGCGCAGGCTTCGACCGCCACCTCCACCCGCGTGCGGGGCGAGCCCAATGCCTACAACCTGATCACCATCGACATGCCGCGGGTCACCTTCGAAGTCCGCAGTTGGGAGGGCGCGGCCTTCATGCCCGCCCTGAGGACGTGCTGGCGCCGCGAGGGCGACCGCTGGCTGCGCGAGGAGCTCGACCCCGGCCTTGAACGCCTCGACCGCATGATCGGCCGGCACTGACGGTGGAAACCAGCGGCCCCGCCGCGGCCGGGACGGGCTCCTGGCCGCGAGAGGCCCGAACGGCGTGGGGTTGAGCCCCCGGCGGACGGCGCCTATTGTGCGACCAGCATTCATCAGCCGAGATACACGGATGCCCACCGCCGACAAGTTCCAGGCCGCACCCGGCCAGTTCCCGCGGGTCCGCATGCGCCGCAACCGCGCGGATGCCTGGACCCGTCGCTTGGTGGCGGAGACGCGGCTTGGCGTGGAGGACCTGGTCTGGCCGGTGTTCGTCACCGAAGGCCAGGGTGTGCGCGAACCGATCCCGTCCCTGCCCGGGGTGTCGCGGCTCAGCGTCGACGTGCTGGTCGAGGCCGCGGCCGAAGCGGCCGAACTGGGGATTCCGGCCATCGCCCTGTTCCCGGCCACGCCGCCGCACCTGAAGACGCCCGACGGCCGGGAGTGCTGGAACCCCGAGAACCTGACCTGCCGCGCCATCCGGGCGGTGAAGCAGGCCGTCCCGGCCCTCGGGGTGATGACCGACATTGCGCTCGACCCCTACACCAGCCATGGGCACGACGGGCTGGTCGAAAACGGACGCATCCTGAACGACGAGACGATCGAAATCCTGTGCCGGCAGGCGTTGGTGGTGGCCGAGGCCGGCGTGGACGTGGTCGCCCCGTCCGACATGATGGACGGACGCATCGGCGCCATCCGCGAGGCCCTGGACGCGGCGGGCCACCAACTCGTCCGCATCTGCGCCTACAGCGTCAAATACGCGTCCGGCTACTACGGTCCGTTCCGCGATGCCATCGGCACGAAAGGGGCGCTGAAGGGGGACAAGAAGACCTATCAGATGGACCCCGCCAACACCGACGAGGCCCTGCGCGAGGTCGCGCTCGATCTGGCCGAAGGCGCGGACATGGTGATGGTGAAGCCGGGCCTGCCCTATCTGGACGTGGTGCGGCGGGTGAAGGAGCGGTTCCAGGTGCCGACACTCGCGTATCAGGTCAGCGGCGAGTACGCGATGCTGAAGGCGGCCGCGGCCAATGGTTGGCTCGACTACGAAAGCGCCCTGATGGAGACGCTCCTGTGTTTCCGACGCGCCGGGGCGGACGCCATCTTCACCTATGCGGCGGTGGACGCGGCCAAGCTGCTGAAGCGGGGCTGAAAGCCCGGCCCCCGGCTTCGCCTCAGGCGGTCGCCGCCTCGGGCGCGGAGGGTGTCGCCTTGGCTTCGGCCACGATGTCGGACAGTGGCCGTGGGGTCTGCAGGCGGTAGCCGGAGATGCCGGGATACCGCATGCGCACCCGCTCCTCGGCCTCCTGGACGGATTTGGCGGACAGCACGAAATGCCGTGCCTTGTCCCAGCGGTTCAAGCGCGCGAACTCGCTGTCACCTCCGCCCGCCTCCTGCAGGAACGACACGACCCAAAGCTTGTCGCCCCGGATCTGCGCCCGGTCCAAAACGTGCAGGCGGCGCGTCTGGGTGCCGGTCATCTCGTGCAATTGCTCCTCGATGTTCGCCAAGTCGCGCTCACGCCGTTCGATTTCCGCCTCGGCCAGTTCGATCTGCTGGCGTGCGCGGGCTTCCCGGGTCCGCCCCCGGGCAAGGGCCTGCTGCGCCCGGGCGATCTCCGCCGCCAATCGGAACCTTTGCTCGCGCAAATTCCGCAACATGAGGTCGGCACGTCTACGCAGGCCGACCGACGCGACCAGCGAAAGACCGACGAGGATGATCAGGAACAGGTCCCCGCTCATGCGACCGCTCCCTTGTCGAGGGTTTCACGGAGCGGACGGGCCGGTCCCGCCGTAACGCCGACCTCGGCGGAGAACACCAGATTGGCTTGGCGCTGGGCCTCGTCGACGTCGCGGGCCCAGATCTCCGCGATGTTCTGGAACTCCCAGAGGCGGCTGCGCGTCAGTTCCGCCATCGGTCCGTCGGCGCGCTTGTGGACCAGCTTGAGGTGACTGACGAACAGGTCCTTGCTGAAGTCCGGCGTGCCCAATTCGTAGACATACACGATGCGGGAACTCTGCAGCTTGCGCAGCCGGTCCCGCGCATCGTTCAGCCGGCGGCGCAGATCCTCCGACCGGCGGTACAGCGCGTCCGCCTTCGGCTCTTCCTCCGCCAGGACGCCCCCGAGCCTCTCCACCTCCGCCACCAGCTTGGCAAGCTGTCCCGCCATGCGGGCCCGGCTCTGGCGCATGCGGAGCTTGCGCAGCGCGGAAATGATCTCCAGTCCGACGAGGCCCGAAAGACAGAGCGTCGCCACCAGGACAACCACGGGAGAGAAAAAGCCCATGAACACCATTCCGCCCACGGCAGGCACTTCACGCCCGCCGGATACTCCTACCAGGAAGAATTTTTCTAAGAGTTAATACGAAAGTCCGCAACAAGGGAGGCTTAAGCCGCGCCCACGGTGGCGTCCAGGAATCTCAGCAGGGCGACGTCATGCCAGGCGCCGCCCTTGGCATGGAACCCCACGTGACCGCCTATGCGCGGCAGCAAGGGAACGAGGCTGGGGTTCCGCCCCCAGTCGAAGGAGCTGTAGACCTCGCCGGGTATCCACGGATCGTCAAGCGCATGGATCACCAGCGTCGGCACCCCGATGCCGTGCAGGTACGACCGGGCCGAGCTGTGGGCGTAGTAGTCGGCCGCATTCCGGAAGCCATTGCCCGGGGCCACATACGCGTCGTCGAAGGCCCAAGTGGTCCGCAATCCGGCCACAAGCGCGGCCGTCCCGGCGTCGATCCCTGGCGTGGCCAGGGCGTCCGACTTCATCCGCCGCAGCAGCCACCGGTGGTACAGGCGGTTGCGCAAAGCCAGGAACCTGCGCGAGGTCACGCCCAGGTCGATCGGTGCGGATACGGAAACGGCCGCCCGCACAGGGGCTTCGACCGGTGCCTCGCCCAGGAACTTGAGCAGGATGTTGCCACCCAGCGAATAGCCCACCAGCACCAGCCCATGCCCGGTCAGTTCGGACGGGAGCTGCGCCAAGACCGCGCGCAGGTCCGCGGTGCGGCCGGCGTGATAGGATGCGCGGCACAGGGGCCGGGAGGGTCCGGCACCCCGCAGGTTCAGACGCAAAACAGCATAGCCCCGCGCAAGAAGGGCCGCCCCGGTGGCATGCATGTAGGCCCCGTCCTGGCAGCCCGTGAGGCCATGAAGCAGGACGGCCAGCGGCCGTCCCCTGGCGTCGGCGTCCGGCTGCGGACGGTTCAGCGCCCCCAGCAATACGTCGCCGTCCCCCATGGGAAAGCGCAGATGCTCAGGAGGCCCGGCAATCCGGGGACCGGGGCGGCGGAGCGCCTCGCGCACGGTCGCGCGGACCGTTTGCAGGTCGCCGCCGATCCAGGGCCAAGCCGGCCGGAACGCGGGAAAGTCGGAAACCGCCAGCGTCATGCCCCACGGTCACGCCACAGTGGAGCCGCCGTCCTCGTCCCCCGTCTCTTCCTCACCCACCGCTTCGCCGGCCTGTTCGGAAATCCGTTTGAAGTAATAGGCGTACCGGCGATCGGTGCGAAGCAGCTTCCGGAAGGCGGTGGCGGTCTTGCGGTCGGTGTCGATCCAGGCGAGCGCCGCCTCCTGGTGCTCGGGGTGGGCGGACAACAGATAGCAGGCCGCCTGCTCGACCGTGGAAATCCTGTCCTCGCCAAGGGCTTCCAGAATGCCGCCGACGTAGGCCGGCAACACGTCCGCCACATCGACGTCCGGCTGGCCTTCATCGTCGGACCGGTCCTCCTCGTCCATTCCGGCATAGGCGACATCGATGCCCTCGACGATGTCGAGGATGGTCTTCTTCCGCACGACCCAGTTGGAGCCCGCGGCCACGGCGTCGCGCATTTCGCCCACGGCGGCCTTCAGATCCTCGGTCAACTCGGGCGAGGCCAGGATGGGGGACGAGAGCGCGTCGATGGTGACGCTCTGGACTTCGGACATTTTCAATTCTCCCGGGCCGGTCAGGCCCCGTTCAGGAAATCGCGTATGGGTGTGATCTGGTCCTCGGCCATCAGGGAAGGGGCGTGACCGCAACCGGGGACCTCAATGATCTGCGCCTTGGGACCCCGCCGGGACATCTCGGCCATGGTTTCGGGCAAAAGCAGGCCGGAGCCGGCCCCACGGATCACCAACACCGGGCAGCGGATCAGGTCCCAAACAGCCCACAGGTCCACGTCGGACGCCGGCTGCGCACGCATCGGTTCCGCAATGGCCGGATCGTAGGCCAATCGATAGGACCCGTCGGCGTTACGGATGGTGCCGTGCTCGGCCATGTGCCGCCACTGCGCATCCGTAAGGGGGCCGAAGCCGGCATGGACGGCCCGCAGATGCCCTTCCGCGGCCTTGAGGTCCGGGAACGCCGGCGCCTGCCCGACGTAGGCGGCAATCACTTCGAGCGCGGCCTTGGGCACGAGGGGGCCCACGTCGTTCAGGACCAGACGCCGGACCGGCGAACCCGGCCGGGCGGCCAGAAACATCCCGATCAGGCCGCCCATGGAGGTGCCCACCCAGTCGACGTCCGCCGTGTCCAGCCGCGCCAGCAGGGCCACCATGTCGGCCATGTACTGCGGGAATCCGTAGAGCATGGGATCGGCCAGCCATCCGCTACGGCCGCGCCCCACCACGTCAGGGCAGGCCACGCGCCGGCCGGTGCCGGCAAGGGTGGCGGCCAGCGGATCGAAGTCCCGGCCGTTGCGGGTCAGGCCGTGGACACAGACGACCGGCCGGGTCGCATCGGGGGGACCCCATTCGGTGTAGGCAACCGTATGGAAGCCGGCGGCGCTGAGGCCCAGGAAGCTCTTTCCACGCATGGGGCACAGGCTAGGCGGGCCGCCCGCCCGGGGCAAGCGAGCGGAAGCGTTCCGCCACCATGCCGCGGTCTGCTAAAAAGCGGTCAACGAACGGCCCGGACCTGGGCCGGCATTCCGGAGGAAACACGATGTCCACGAAGACCCTCGCCCCCATCCTGGATCCCTTCGCCCTGGCGCAGGAGCTTTCGGGCAAGCAGCTGATCGGCGGCGAACTGGTGCCGAGCCGTTCGGGCCGGACCTTCGACGTCGTGAATCCCGCCACGGGCAAGGTGATCGGCCGTGCGGCCGAAGGCGACGCCGCCGATGTGGATGCCGCCGTGCAGACCGCCGCGACCGCGCAGAAGGCCTGGGCGGCACTGCCGGCCCGTGAGCGCGGCAAGCTGGTTGCCGAATGCGGCCGCCTGCTCACCCAGCATGTGGAGGAGTTGGCGCGGCTGGTGGCGCTGGAGACCGGCAAGGCCCTGCGCACCGAAAGCCGGGTCGAGGCCAACGTGCTGTCGGACAGCTTCGTGTTCTACGGCGGCCTCGGTTCCGAGCTGAAGGGCGAGACGATCCCCTTCAATCCGAAAATGCTGACCCTCACCCAGTACGAGCCGGTGGGTGTGGTGGGGGCGATCATCCCCTGGAACGTGCCCATGATGCTGATGGCGCTGAAGATCGCGCCCGCCATGGTGGCCGGCAATGCGGTGGTGGTGAAGTCGGCCGAGGAGGCCCCGTTCGCCGTGCTGCGCGCCTGCCAGATCATGAACCAGGTGCTGCCGCCGGGCGTGCTCAACATCCTGTCCGGCATGGGGCCGGAGTGCGGCGGGCCGCTGGTGTCCCACCCCAAGGTCGCCAAGGTGACCTTCACCGGCTCGGTCGAGACCGGCAAGATCATCTACCGCGCCGCCGCCGAGAAACTGATCCCGGTCACCCTGGAGCTCGGCGGCAAGAGCCCGATGATCGTCATGGGCGACGCCGACCTCGACCGGGCGGTGGACGGGGCCGTGGTCGGCATGCGCTTCACCCGCCAGGGCCAGAGCTGCACCGCGGCCTCCCGCATCTTCGTGCACGAAAGCCTCCACGACGCCTTCGTCCAGAAGCTCAAGGCCAAGGTCGACGCCATGGTCATGGGCGATCCGCTGGACGAGCGGACGGACATCGGCGCAATCGTCTCGCGCCAGCAGTTCGAAAGGGTGCAGTCCTACATCCGGATCGGCACGCAAACCCCTGGTGCCACGGCGCATGCCTGCTCGCGGATGCCGGAGGACGGCAACTTGGCCGACGGCCTGTTCGTGCAGCCCGTGATCTTCACCGGCCTCGACAACCAGAGCCGTCTGGCGCGGGAGGAAATCTTCGGCCCCGTGACCTGCGTCATCCGGTTCAAGGACTACGAGGAGGCCATCGCTGCGGCCAATGACAGCGAATACGGCTTGGCGGCGACGATCTGGACCCGCGACCTGCGCACCGCGATGGACGCCACCCAGCGGCTGGAGGCCGGCTTCGTGCAGGTGAACCAGAACCTGGTGGTGCAGCCGGCCCTGTCCTACGGCGGCGTCAAATCGTCCGGCCTCGGCAAGGAAGCGTCGCTGGAAGCCATGCTGGAGCACTTCACCCACAAGAAGACGATCATCATCAACATGACCTGATGCCGGCGTCCGCGAGGCCGCACACCGCACCGGACGGTTTGCACGCCCGGCCCGTCCGTGCGGTCCGCCCCGATTGGACGGGCCTGGGAGCAACATGATGCGGTGGGTTCTGCGGATCTTAGGCGGCATCTTCGGGGGCGTGCTCGCACTGGCTGCGGCGGTCGTGGGGCTGGCGGTCGCCGCGGCCGTTGGCGGTTGGCTCTGGTTGTCCTGGAACCAGCCGCCCACCCAGGGCCGTGTCGCGCTCGAAGGCATCCAGGGGCCGGTGGAGGTGCTGCGGGACGGAAACGGCATTCCGCACATCTTCGCCGCGCGGATGGACGATGCCTATTTCGCGCTGGGCTACCTGCATGCCCAGGACCGCCTGTTCCAGATGGAGATGATGCGGCGGGTCGGTGCCGGTCGCCTGTCGGAAATGATGGGCTTCTTGGGCGACTTCACGCTCCGGCTCGACCGGATGATGCGGACCTTCGGCTTCTATGCCCATGCCGAAGCCAGCTACGACACCCTGGCACCCGACGTCCGGCAGGCGCTGGATGCCTACGCCGCGGGCGTCAACGCCTGGCTTGCCACGCGCAATGTGCCGCTGCCGTTGGAATTCCAATTGCTCTGGCATACACCCGAACCGTGGCGGCCGTCCGACAGCCTGGTGTGGGGCAAGCTGATGGCGTTGCAGCTCGCCAGCAATTACAACCAGGAGACGCTGCGGGCGCATCTGATCGAGCGGCTCGGCGCGGAGAGGGCGGACGAGCTGTTCCCCCAGACCCCTCCCGGCTTGGCCACCACCCTGGCCTCGACCCTGGTGGACTGGCCGCGCCTTGCCGCCACCCTGCGCCAGCCGTTGGGACCGAGCACGGCTTCCAACGAATGGGTGCTGTCACCCTCGCGCACCGGCACCGGCGGCGCCCTTCTGGTGAACGATCCGCACCTCGGCCTGGACGCGCCGGTGCTGTGGTATCTGGCCCGGGTCGTCACGCCCGAGCTTGAGCTGACCGGGGCCACCGTTCCGGGCGTGCCGATGCATGTGCTCGGCCACAACGGCACGATCGCCTGGGGCGCCACCACGACCGGCGGCGATGTGCAGGATCTGGTGGTGGAGCGGATCGACCCGCAGGACCCGTCGCGCTATCTGGCGCCGGACGGGCCCCGCCCCTTCAAGGTGCGCGAGGAGGTGATCGGCCGCCGCTTCGCGGAGCCGCTGCGCATCCAAGTGCGCGAAACGCACAACGGGCCGGTGCTGTCCGACCTGCAAGGGACGTCGGCCCCCGCCGCCGGCAGTGGCGAAGCCGTGTCCATCCGGTTCACCGCACTCGACCCGGCGGACACCTCGGCCGAAGCGGTGTTCCGGGTCAACCGGGCGCGGGACTGGACGCAGTTCAAGGACGCCCTGCGCCTCTACCGCGCACCGCAGCAGAATTTCGTCTATGCCGACCGGGTGGGAAACATCGGCTTCATCGCGCCGGCACGGATCCCGATCCGGCGCGAAGGAATGGGATTGGTGCCCGTGCCGGGCTGGGATGCACGGTTCGACTGGGTCGGGTTCCTGCCGTTCGACGATCTGCCCCAGGCGTACAACCCGCCGTCCGGCCGGTTCGTCAATGCCAACAACCGCGTGGTGCCGGCCGACTATCCGCACCTGATCGCGCTGGATTGGGCGGACCACTATCGGGCCCAGCGCATCGAACAGTTGCTGGACGAAGGCGGGCCGCAGTCGGTGGAGACCTCGGAGACGCTGTTGATGGACAACCGATCCGTCGCAGCCTCCGACCTGCTCCCGGTCCTGCTCGGCCATCTCGGACCGGTGGAGGGCAATCTGGCGGACGCCGCGCACCGGCTACGTGCCTGGAGCGGCGACATGCTCCGCGACCTGCCCGAGCCGCTGATCTTCGAATGGTGGCTTCTGGAACTGAACCGCGCCCTGTTCGCGGACGAGTTGGGTCCCCTCATGCCGGAGTTTCGGGGTCTGAACGCGCTGGCGGTGCACCGGGCCCTGACCGAGCGGACACATTGGTGCGACGATGTGACGACACCCGCGATCGAGGGATGCGGCGTGCCGGTCCGCCGTGCGCTGGAAGCCACTTTGTCCGCCTTGACCCGTCGCCATGGCGCCGACGTGGCGAAATGGCGTTGGGGGAACGAGCATGTGGCCCCGCTGGCCCATCAGGTTCTGAGCCGGATCCCGATCCTGCGCGATCTGGTCGACCTGTCGGTCGAGACGGACGGCGGTTTCTATACCGTCAACCGGGGTGCCACCCGGACGGGAGATCCCAACCGCCCCTTCGCCAACATCCACGGGGCCGGATACCGGGCGATCTATGATTTGGCCGACCCGGCCAATTCCCGCTTCGTGATCACCACGGGCCAGTCCGGCAATCCGCTGTCCCGGCACTGGGGCGATTTCGTCCGCCGATGGCGGGACGGCGGGCATGTCCGCATCCATGGCACGCGGGAGGAACTGGCGGCGCAGGGCGCGCAACGCCTGAGCATCGCACCGGCCCGGTAGGAGGTCGCCGTCCGCGGCGGAACGTTGAACTTGAAAAGGCAGCGGGGCGCCGGGATTTCCCGGCGCCCCGCGCGTTATCGGCCTCGGCCGAAATTCTGGACGGATCGGTCCGACCGCGTTTCAGGCGGCGCCCAACTTCCGCTCGTCATCGCGCTTCTTGGCGGGCTGATAAGCCAGCGCCGAATGCTCGGCGCAGTAGGTCACGCCCGGAGACGTCTGCTTTCCGCAGAAATGGAAGTCGTTGTCGCGCGGGTCGCCCACGGGCCATTTGCACATGCGCTCGGTGAGGGCGAGGATGTTCGCGCCCTTGCGCGGAACGCGCTTGATGGGCGACGGGCGACCGGACAGACCAAGACGGTGCGCTTTGCCAATCACGGCGTTGCGGGTGACACCGCCCAGCGTCTCGGCGATTTCGCTGGCACTGCGGCCTTCAGCCCACAGCTGGCGAAGCTGCTCGATACGCTCATCGGTCCAACCCATGTCGCCCTCCTCTATCTGCCTGACCCCGAAGTGCTTTTCCGATCCGGTGCGCCCTGGCCTCTCGGCCACCCCCGAGCGTCACTAGATCTTGTACCTCTTCAACCGCAAACTACCAGATACATGCCTGCTGAGCCAGGGCTGGCGGGCAAAAAGCTGTGGAAAGAATGCAGTTCCCTGGGGAAAAGCCGCGGGTTTGCGCGAGGAGGAAGATGCGCCCGCGATGGTTAACGCCCGCTGAACATCTTTGCATTCCCCCACGGTTGCGAAAGCCCAGGCATGGACTTGTCACAGCCCCCGCCCCTCGCCCTCCTGAGTACCCCTTCGGCACCGAAGGAAAGGTTGACAAGGCACGAAGGCCGGCCGCCGGCCGGTTGAAAAACACCGGGCCGGCGACTCGACCTTCGGCTCAAGTCATTCGCCCTCGTCGGCGGAAAAGCCGTTCTTACCGTCGAAACGGTAGAGGTGCTCGGTCTTCACGAAGTCCATGCCGGCCTCGGCGAACCGGGCCAGGAGCCTGGCGATGTCGGCATGGGTTGCGGCTTGACCGCTCCCCGAGCCGAAGAACCGGCAGCGCCAGTGATCGGAGCACCAGGTCCCTGGAATGCCGTCCGGCCACACCTTGAGCCCGCGGTTGGAGATCATGGACAGGTCCAGCCCCTGCCCGCCCAACGGCTTGACCTTGGCCGCGACGTCCTCCGGCCGGGCGCCGTTCCAATGCAGGAACACATCGACGCCCACCAGATCCTTTTTGGCGCGCTTGGTGGGCGTGATCGGAATGCCGGACCAACGGTGCTCCCGATCGTCGGAGTAGCTGACGGGGATCAGTTGCTTGGGCAGATCGCCCAGCCGCGCGATCACGGCTTCGGCGAACACACCCGTCTTGACGCGGCGCTTGGACAGGGTGCGGTCGAAGATGTCGGCGGTGTGGACGCCATCCTCGATCGTCTTGAGCCAGGCATTGTGGATGCGGGCCGCGGCCTCGCCCTGGCCGATATGGACCAGCATCTGCACCGCCGCCTGGAGCAGGCCGGACGGGTTGGCGATCTGTTGGCCGGCGATGGTCGGGGCGGAACCGTGGATCGCCTCGAACATGGCGCACTTGTCGCCAATGTTGGCCGAACCGGCGAGCCCGACCGAACCCGCGATCTGTGCGGCGACGTCGGAGATGATGTCGCCGTACAGGTTCAGCGTCACGATCACGTCGAACATCTCGGGCGTATCGGCCAAGCGGGCCGTGCCGATGTCGATGATCAGGCTGTCGCTCTCGATCTCGGGGTATTCCTGCGCGACCTCCTTGAACACCTTGTGAAACTCACCGTCGGTGAGCTTCATGATGTTGTCCTTCACGAAGGCCGTCACCTTCTTGCGGTGATGCGCGCGGGCATATTCGAAGGCGTAGCGCACGATGCGCTCGCAGCCCGGCCGCGAGATCAGCTTCAGCGACTGGAAAACCTCGTCGGTCTGCCGGTATTCGATGCCGGCGTACAGGTCCTCCTCGTTCTCGCGGACGATCACCACGTCCATCTTCGGGTGCTTGGTCTGCACGAAGGGGTGGTACGACACGCAGGGCCGCACGTTGGAGTAGAGGCCCAGCGCCTTGCGGATGGTCACGTTCAGCGACTTGAAGCCGCCACCCTGCGGAGTGGTGATGGGCGCCTTCAGGAAGACCTTGGTCCGTTGCAGCGAAGCCCAGGCGCTGTCCTCGATGCCGGTCGGCGTGCCGCGTTCGTACACCGCCTTACCGATTTCGATCTCTTCGATCGCCAGGTTCGCGCCGCCTTCCTCGAGGATGCGCAGCGTGGCGTCCATGATTTCGGGGCCGATACCGTCGCCGCGTGCGACGGTGATGGGGGTTGGCTCGGTCATCGTCTGGCACTTCGCTGGTGCGGAAGAATGGGGCGCACGCTACGCGGGCGCGCGAGTCCTTTCAACTACCGCAACCCGATCACATTGCCGCAAACGGTACAGGCGGGGCGGGCGGCACCGGTTCGGGGGAATACGGGACATCCGTCCGCCCCCCGGACCACCCGTTGTGGTCAGTGGTTCAGCTCGCGCATGGCCGAATCCAGACCTTGCAGCGTCAGCGGGAACATGCGGCCGTCCATCTCGGCTTTGATCATGGCGATGGACTGCGTGTAGTCCCAATAGCGCTGCGGCACGGGATTCAACCACGCCGCGTGCTTCCAAGTACCCAGCATACGCCGCAGCCACACCCGCCCGGGCTCGGGGTTCCAGTGCTCGACGCTTCCGCCGGGCTGCGCGATTTCGTAAGGGCTCATGGACGCGTCACCGACGAACACCAGCTTGTAGTCCGGCCCGTAGGTGTGGATCACATCCCAGGTCGAGGTCCGTTCGGCGTTGCGGCGCCGGTTGTCCTTCCACACCGATTCATAGACGCAGTTGTGGAAGTAGAAGTGCTCCAGGTGCTTGAACTCCGCCTTGGCGGCGGAGAACAGCTCCTCGGCGATGCGTATGTGGTCGTCCATCGATCCACCGACGTCGAGGAACAGCAGCACCTTCACGGAATTGTGCCGCTCCCGCTGCATGCGGATGTCGAGATAGCCGGCATTGGCCGCGGTGGAACGGATGGTGCCGGGCAGGTCCAGCTCCTCCGCCGCCCCGGTCCGCGCGAACCTGCGCAGCCGGCGCAGCGCCACCTTGATGTTGCGCGTGCCCAACTCCACCGTGTCGTCCAGGTTCCGGAACTCGCGCTTGTCCCAGACCTTGACCGCGCGCCGGTGGCGGCTTTCGTGCTGGCCGATGCGCACGCCCTCGGGATTGTATCCGTAGGCGCCGAAGGGCGAGGTTCCGGCGGTGCCGATCCACTTCGACCCGCCCTGGTGCCGGCCCTGCTGTTCGCGCAGCCGTTCGGCCAGGGTCTCCATCAGCTTGTCCCAGCCGCCGAGCGCCTGGATCTGGGCCTTCTCCTCCTCGGTCAGGTGCTTTTCGGCCAAGCGCCGCAACCACTCCTCGGGGAGTTCGGCAAACACCTCGCCCAGCGCCTCGCCCAGGGTCTCAAGGCCCCGGAAGACATGCCCGAACACCTCGTCGAAACGGTCGAGGTTGCGCTCGTCCTTCACCAGCACGGCGCGGGCGAGATAGTAGAAGTCGTCCACACTCCAGCCCGCCACGCCGGCCTTCAGGGCTTCGAGCAGCGCCAGGTATTCCTTGAGCGAGACGGGTACCCGCGCCTTGCGCAGCTCATAGAAGAAGCTGGTGAACATGATCCGGCCTTCCGACGCGCTGTCCGCCCCACCACCCCGTGCCATGCTGCCCCGGGAGGGGAAAGGCGTTTGTTAATGCCCGTCCCGCTTCTGCAGGAACACCAGCCGTTCGAACAGGTGCACGTCCTGCTCGTTCTTGAGCAGGGCGCCGTGCAGCGGCGGGATCAGCTTCTTCGGATCCTTCTGCTTAAGCACATCGACCGGAATGTCCTCGATCAACAGCAGCTTCAGCCAGTCGATCAGTTCCGACGTGGACGGCTTCTTCTTCAGACCCGGAACCTCGCGCACCTCGTAGAACAGCGTCAGCGCCTCGCGCAGCAGGTCCTTTTTCAGGCCCGGGAAGTGGACGTCGACGATGCGTTCCATCGTCTCGGGATCGGGGAAGCGGATGTAGTGGAAGAAGCAGCGGCGCAGAAACGCGTCGGGCAGCTCCTTCTCGTTGTTGGACGTGATGACGACGATGGGACGGATCTTCGCCTTCACGGTCTCCTGCGTCTCATAGACGTAGAACTCCATGCGGTCGAGTTCGAGCAACAGGTCGTTGGGGAACTCGATGTCCGCCTTGTCGATCTCGTCGATCAGCAGGACCGGCCGCTTGGGCGCCTCGAACGCCTCCCACAGCCTGCCCTTCTTGATGTAGTTGCGGATCTCGTGCACCCGGGGATCGCCGAGCTGGCTGTCACGCAACCGGCTGACCGCGTCGTATTCGTAGAGACCCTGCTGCGCCTTGGTGGTCGATTTGATGTGCCAGGTCAGCAGATCGGCGCCGACCGCCTTCGCAATCTCGTGGGCCAGGACCGTCTTGCCGGTGCCCGGCTCGCCCTTCACCAGGAGCGGGCGCTCGAGCGCGATGGCGGCGTTCACGGCCACACGGAGATCGTCGGTGGCGACGTAGCTTTCGGTCCCTTGGAAACGGGTCACGCGGGTACTCCTGCTGGCAAGCGGACGGATCGATGCGGCGATTGGCGAGCATCCTAAGGTTGGAGATTTCCCAAGGAAAGGCGAGCGATCCTTCGACCATTGCCGAAGGGAGGCCTGCGCCGTCGCGCAAGAAGCGGGTGGGACAAGCCATGGGGCGCCGGCAGTGTGGCCGTCCGTCCGCCGCACGGAGTGTCCGATGCCTCGATCCCGCCCCCCCATTCCCGCCTTTGCCGCCGCGTCGGCCGGCACCTATTTTGCCGATCAGGCCATCCTGGCCGCCCTGCCATTGGCCGCAGCCCAGGCCGGTGCCGGACCGGGTCTGACCGGTGCCCTGGTGGCGGTCCAGGCGGCGGCTTGGCTCCTGGTGTCCCTGCCGGCGGGCGCCCTTGCCGACCGGGCGTCGCGGCGAACGCTGATGTGGGGCGGCGCCGTGTTGACCCTGCTGGGCGCGGCCCTCGGCGCCATCCTGTTATCAACCGGCCGGGCCCTCCCCCATCCTGCGGCCCCCGATCCCTTGGCCCTGGGCGGTGCCGCCTTCCTGGCTTCGTCGGGTGTCGTCCTGATGGCGCTTTCGATGTCGGCCCTGCTGCCGACCGTCATTCCCCCGCCAGCCCTGCCCCGGGCCAATGCCCGCATCGAATTGGCACGGGCAACGGCCATGTTGGCCGCGCCGGCCATTGCAGGAGCGCTGGTGGAAGCGGGACGCGCCGATGCCGCCTTCCTTGCCGCCGCCGCGGGTGGGTTGGCCGCCATGGCCGCCGTCGCCTTCGTGCCGATGGATCCGGCCGCCGAAAGGTCTCCCCCCGACACGCCGGACCGGCGTCCGTCCCTCGTCCGGGCGGTACGGGCAGGGGCGGTGTTCGTCGCGGCCAACCCCGTCCTGCGCGGGATCGCGCTGTGCGCAATCTTCTGGAACATGGCCTTCTTCGCCCTGACCGCCCTGTTCGTCCCTTATGCGACGGGCAGGCTGGGCCTCGACGCCCGCGATATTGGGGTCATATGGTCCGTCTACGGTGCAGGGTCGTTGGCGGGGGCACTGCTGGCACCGGTCATTGTCGCGCGGGTTCCGGTCGGCGCCGTGCTGCTGTTCGGACCAGGGGTGTCCCTGCTGGCAGTCCTGCTTCTGGTCGCCGCACCGTCCGGGACCGCCTTCGTGCCCGTGGCAGCCGGTTTCGCCCTGTTCGGGTTCGGACCGATGCTCTGGCTGATCGTGCAAACCAGTCTGCGTCAGACGATCACCCCACCCGCCCTCATGGGCCGGGTGGGCGCGACCGTGCAATTCGCCATCTACGGGGTGCGGCCGCTCGGTGCGTTGGCTGCCGGCGCGCTCGCGGCCTCCGTCGGTGTGGAAACGGCGATAGGGTTGCCGGTGGCCCTGTTCGCGGGATCACTGGCGGCGATTGCGATCTCGGGCCTGGGGCGCATGCGCGGGATGCCGGCCACCGCGGATGCCTGAACACGGGGCGGCGGAGGCCGCCCCTCACATTCGGGGTGGATGATCGAACGGGAGTGCTCGATCCGGTCGGCCCTCAAAACGCGCGGGACGGTCGGTGAACCCGATATCCTGACGAAGCCTTGGCCCCAGTTCGCGCTCGTCGAGCAATGGCCGCCGGGCGAAGGGCGACAGCAGGTGCATCGCGATCCGGCGGAGCACACCGCGGAGCACGAACGACACGCGGACACCCGAGCGCTCCCGGTCGGCACGGATTGTCCGGATTGCGGATGGCACATGCGGGACAACGGTCATGTCCGTTACTCCTGGTTAATCGTCATGTCGACGACCCATCCAGGAAATGCGCTGGACTGGCGGACCTTACCAATGGAACCTGAAGCAGGATCCATAAGCAGGTTCTATGGATGAGCCCCGCACCTCCCGCACCCTCCGCCCCGCCTCCCCTGCCTCCGCTCGCCGCCGTCCGCGTGTTCGAGGCTGCGGCACGACTGGGCAGCTTCACCAGGGCCGCCGGGGAATTGGGAATGACCCAGGCGGCGGTCAGCTACCAGATCAAGATCCTGGAGGAACGGGTGGGCGGCCCTCTGTTCCGGCGCCTGCCGCGCCAGGTCGTTCTAACCGAGCTGGGGCAGAGGCTCGCCCCGGCCGTGACGGACGCGCTGGACACGCTCCGAACGGCGTTCGCCGGGGCCCGGTCGGACGCGGGGACCATCCTGACCATCAGTACCACGCATGCCTTCGCGTCGAACTGGCTGGCCCCACGGCTGGGGCGGTTCCAACTGGCGCATCCCGGGCTCGCACTCCGGTTGGCCGCCAGCAGCACGCTGGTGGATTTCGGACGTGAGGAGGTCGACGTCGGAATTCGCGCCGGCCATGGCGATTGGCCGGGGCTGGAAGCGCACCGGATGTTCCCGGTGGAATGCACCCCCTTGTGCAGCCCCGATCTTCTGAAACGGCTGGGCGGGCTTTCAAAGCCGACGGACTTGTTGAACGCACCGTTGCTGACGCCGTCGGACCCCTGGTGGCGCCTTTGGTTCAAACACGCAGGCGTGGACACCACGGAACTCGAGGCCATGCCCGGTCTTCGGATCGGCAATCAGCAGATCGAGGGGATGGCAGCCCTCGCGGGCCAGGGTGTCGCCATCCTGTCGCCGGCCCTGTGGTCGGAGGAGCTGGCGCACGGGCGTCTGGTCCAGCCCTTCGACATTGTGGCCGGCGAGGGGCGCAGCTATTGGCTGGTTTACCCGCGGGCGTACCGCAACACCCCCAAGATCAGGGTGTTTCGCGAATGGCTCCTCACCGAGGTCTCCGCATCTTCCGCCCTTGTCATACGCGGCAGGCATTGACCAGGTTTGCCGGAATGCAAAAACGGAAAGGGCGCCCGATCGGGCGCCCCTCTTCGCGGTCCGGTGGGATTGGGCGGCCTATCAGGCCGCGGCCTGCAACGGCGCCACCAGCACGTAGCTATCCCGCTGCTCGTTCAAGCTGGCCAGAAGATCGACCAGGCTTTCGCGGGCGAAGGGGTTAACGGTCGCGGCCATCTTGGCCTCGGTGGCCGTGATGAACTCGTCCAGAAGATCCTGGTGGATCTGGGCGGCGGCGAAAACGGCGCGGGTCAGGTCGGTGCTGGAGAATTCGGCGGCCATTGCGGTGTCTCCCTTGTGGGCGGAGTGCGTTGCGCAGGCCTATTGAGCACCCAGGCCGGTTAACAGACTCTTAATTTTGACCCGCACGACCTTAGCGAATACAGAGTACCACCACGCGAATACTCAAAGGTGGTAATCAAGTGGAGGGGTTGCCCTTCCGCCCACATCGATTTCAACATCAATCCACGACGAACAGCTTCGCACCCACGGCCGTGCGCGACCGGTGGGGTTCGGCCCCGTCCGCCACCTGATAGGACGAGCCGGGCTTCAGCACGAAGCGCCGGCCGTCCGCCAGCTCGGTTTCCAACTCGCCGTCCAGGACGAGCAGGATGTGACCCTTGGTGCACCAATGGTCGGCCAAATAACCCGGTGTGTATTCGACCATCCGCACACGCACGTCGCCAAACATGCGCGTGCGCCAGAACGCGGCGCCCGTTTCGCCCGGGTGCTCGGTCCGCTCCACCGTGTCCCAGTCGGTGGTGCCGAACGGGATACCGACGATCCGCATCGTTTACTCCTTAACCAGATCCGCCCTGTCAGGCCGCCTTGGCCGCGAGCGCGGTCTCGATGGCCGACACCGCCGCATCGGCCCGCGACGGGTCGGGCCCGCCGGCCTGCGCCATGTCGGGACGCCCGCCACCGCCCTTGCCGCCCATCGCCTCCGCCCCGGCACGCACGAGGTCCACGGCCGAAATGCGGGCGGTCAGATCCTCGGTGACGCCGACGACCAGGGACGCCTTGCCGTCCGCGGTGCCGACCACCACCACCACGCCGGAGCCGACCTGCTTCTTCAGTTCGTCGGCCAGCGGCTTCAGATCCTTCGGCGACAGGTCGGCAACGCGGCTGATCAGCTTGATGCCACCCACATCCCTGGCAGCCGTTGCACCGTCCTGCCCGCCACCGCCCAGAGCCATCTGGCGGCGCAGGTCCGCCAATTCGCGCTCCAACCGGCGGCGCTCCTCGACCAGGGCGGCAACCCGGGCCGGCAGCTCGGCGGGCGGGGCCTTCAACGCGGCCGCCGTCTCCTGCACCAGTCGTTCCTGGCCCTCCAGATACTGGAGCGCCCCCTCCCCGGTCAGCGCTTCGATGCGGCGAACGCCGGCGGCCACGGCCCCCTCGGCAACAACCTTGAACAGGCCAATGTCGCCGGTCCGCCGGACATGGATCCCGCCGCACAGTTCGACCGAGAAGTCCTTGTTGGCGCCCGGTTCGCGGCCGCCCATGGAGACCACCCGAACCTCGTCGCCGTATTTCTCGCCGAACAGGGCCATGGCCCCTTCCTCGACCGCCGCCTGGGGCGTCATCAGGCGGGTGGTCACCTCGGTGTTGGCGCGGATGCGCGCATTCACCTCGGCCTCCACGGTGGCCACGTCCTCGGCGGTCAGGGGGGTCGGCTGGCTGATGTCGAAGCGCAGACGGTCCGGCGCAACCAGCGAGCCCTTTTGGGTCACATGGGTGCCCAACCGGCGCCGCAGGGCCTCGTGCAGCAGGTGGGTGGCGGAGTGGTTGGCGCGGACGTGGTCCCGGCGACGCCCGTCCACCCGCATTTCGACCGCATCGCCGACCTTGAGGGTGCCACGGGCCACCGCCGCCTCATGGACCCACACGGCACCCAGCTTCTTTTGGGTGTCCTTCACCACAATCTCGGTGCCACCGGCTGTGGACATCACGCCGGTATCGCCGACCTGTCCGCCGCTTTCCGCGTAGAACGGCGACTGGTTCACGACAACCAGGACATCCTCGCCGGCCGTGACCTGCTCGACACGCTTGCCGCCCTTGACCAGCGCGACCACGGCGCCCTCCGCGGCCTCGGTCGTGTAGCCCAGGAATTCGGTCGCGCCGACCTCGTCCCGCAGCTCGAACCAGAGCTGCTCGGTCGCGGCCTCGCCCGAACCCGCCCACGCGGCGCGGGCCTTCCGGCGCTGCTCGTCCATGGCGGCGTCGAAACCGGCCGTATCCACCGTCCGGCCGCGGCCGCGCAGGACGTCCTGGGTGAGGTCCAGGGGGAAGCCGTAGGTGTCATACAGGGTGAAGGCGACGCGGCCGGGCAGCGGCTGCGCTTCGTCCAACCGGCCCATCTCGTCGTCCAGCAGGCGCAGGCCGCGGTCGAGCAATTGCTTGAACCGCCCCTCCTCCAGCTTCAGCGTCTCGGTGATGAGGGGTTGCGCGCGCTGCAATTCGGGATAGGCGGCCCCCATCTCGTGCACGAGCGTCGGCACCAGCCGGTGCAACAGGGGATCCTTCGCCCCCAGGATGTGGGCATGCCGCATCGCGCGGCGCATGATCCGGCGCAGCACATAGCCGCGCCCCTCGTTCGACGGAAGCACGCCGTCGGCGATCAGGAAGCTGGTGGACCGGATATGGTCGGCGATGACCCGGTGGGACACGGCGTGGGGGCCGTCGGGCTCGGTGCCACTGGCTTCCGCCGCGGCCAGCACCAGGCCGCGCAGCACATCGGTGTCATAGTTGTCGTGCTTGCCCTGCAGGATCGCCGCCAGACGCTCCAGGCCCATTCCGGTGTCGATGGACGGCTTGGGCAGCGGGACCATGTCATCGGGTCCGCGCTGCTCGTACTGCATGAAGACCAGGTTCCAGATCTCGATGAACCGGTCGCCATCCTCGTCCGGGCTACCGGGCGGGCCGCCGGGGATGTGGTCACCATGGTCGTAGAAGATTTCCGAGCACGGGCCGCACGGGCCGGTGTCGCCCATCCGCCAGAAATTGTCGGACGTGGGGATGCGGATGATCCGGCTGTCGGACAGGCCGGCAACCTTCTTCCAAATGCCGAAGGCCTGGTCGTCGTCGACATAGACGGTGACCAGCAGCCGGTCCTTGGACAGGCCGAAATCCTTGGTGACCAGGTTCCAGGCGTGCTCGATCGCCTGTTCCTTGAAGTAGTCGCCAAAGGAGAAGTTGCCCAGCATCTCGAAGAAGGTGTGGTGCCGGGCCGTGTACCCGACATTCTCGAGGTCGTTGTGCTTGCCGCCGGCGCGCAGGCATTTCTGGGCGGACGTGGCGCGCGTGTAGGGCCGTTGCTCGGCGCCGGTGAACACGTTCTTGAACTGGACCATGCCCGAGTTCGTGAACATCAGCGTCGGGTCGTTGCGCGGAACGAGCGGGCTCGACTCCACGACCTCGTGACCGTTGCGGCGGAAGAAGTCCAGGAACGTACGGCGGATCTCGGCAGACGTCGTCATCGGGCAGCCCGCAGCGGATGGCGTTTGTCGGAAAGAGCGGTTCTAGCCGCCCAGTCACGGACTTGTCCAGGGTGGGCGGCCCGACCGGCGTGGCGTTGCAAACGCCGGCCCGCCCGACCGGTCAGCGGGCGAGACCGATATCCGCGAGTTCACACCCGGCTTGGCGGTGGTCCTCGGCCAGGAAATATTCGTCCAATTGCGGCGGCTTCACGTCCGTGCCCGACAGCATGGCGTGGACCTGGCCACGGTGGTGGATCTGATGCACGAACAGATGGGCCAGAATTCCGCCGGCGGGATCGGGCATCTTTCCGCGCCGGCCACGGTCCAAATGGACGGTCCGTGCGAGGCCCTCGTCGGTCACCCCGTCGCAAAAGGCGATCAGCCGGCGGTCGGCGGCGGCCTGCGCCGCCCAAAGCGACCGTGCATCGTGGTCGGGAACGTATGTCTCGAAAATCGACGCGCCCCGGCCGCCGTCTTCGAGACCGTCCAGGTAGTACAGGTCGACTTCCAGGATGTGGTTGAGGGTCAGACTGATGGAGGGGAAGAAGCTGGTCCGGGTCGCCGTGAACGCCTCGGGCGAAAGCCGGAGGCAGGCATCGTACAGGCGGCGGTTCGACCAGGCGTTGTTCCGGGCCATGGCCCGGAAATGACCCACCAGACCGGATGCCCCTTCCATTGCGACCTCCGCGTCCGCAAACGCTTAGGGCACGGAGGGTTTCCACCGGGGTGCGGACGGGGCGGAGAGACACCCTTCCGGGTGCTCCGGCCGCCATCCCACGCCGCCCCTGGCAGCGGGCCTTCCGGCCCCGGATCCGGTGGTTGGCGGCCGTCCGCGGCGAACCGCGACCGAGCCGGCAAAACGCTCCGTGCCCTAGCTCATGGACCCGGTCCCGGCCAGGGCATACCTGGCGGGATCCGGGCCGGTTCCCAAGTCCTACTCGTCACCGCCGTCGGCTTCGGGCGTGCCCATCATGGCGTTCGCCACCAGCCCGGCATTCTCACGGACCTTGTGCTCGATGGCACGTGCCATCTCGGGGTGGTCACGAAGAAAAGTCTTTGCGTTCTCGCGGCCCTGGCCGATGCGTTGGCCTTCGTAGGAGAACCAGGCGCCCGACTTGTCGACCACGCCGGCCGAAATGCCGAGGTCCAGGATCTCGCCGGTCTTGGAAATACCCTCGCCGTACATGATGTCGAACTCCACGACCCGGAACGGCGGGGCCATTTTGTTCTTCACCACCTTCACGCGGGTCTGGTTCCCGACCACCGTCTCGCGGTCCTTGATCGACCCGATGCGGCGGATGTCCATGCGGATCGACGCATAGAACTTCAGCGCGTTGCCGCCGGTCGTGGTCTCCGGGCTGCCGAACATGACACCGATCTTCAACCGGATCTGGTTGATGAAGATGACCATGCAGCGGGACTTGGAGATCGAGCCGGTCAGCTTGCGCAGGGCCTGGCTCATCAACCGGGCCTGCAGGCCCGGTTGGTTGTCACCCATCTCACCCTCGAGCTCGGCCCGCGGCACCAGCGCCGCCACCGAGTCGATCACCAGCACGTCGATCGCACCCGACCGCACCAGCGTGTCGGCGATTTCAAGCGCCTGCTCGCCCGCATCCGGCTGCGAGATCAGCAGCTCGTCGATGTTGACGCCCAGCTTGCGGGCATAGCCCGGATCCAGGGCGTGTTCGGCATCCACGAACGCACAGGTGCCACCGGCCTTCTGCGCCTCCGCGATGACATGCAGCGCCAGCGTGGTCTTGCCGGAGCTTTCCGGGCCGTAGATTTCGATGATGCGGCCGCGCGGCAGGCCGCCGATCCCGAGCGCAATGTCCAGGCCCAGCGAGCCCGTGGAGATGACTTCGGTCTCGGCCACACCCTCGCGGGCGCCGAGCTTCATGATCGACCCTTTGCCGAACGCGCGTTCGATCTGGGTCAGGGCGGCATCGAGGGCCTTCTGCTTGTCCATGGAATCCTTTTCGACCAAACGCAGTGGTGCGGTGGACATTGGCGTCGGTCCTCTTCTCTCACACGGGCCGGAACGATTCAACGCACCCAATGTACGCATTTTGTTCCGCCCGTTCAAGGCAACGGTTCGCGCAATGTTCCGGTTTGCATCCTATTCGCCGGGGTGCCTGCGGGCCCGGACCGCCCAGGCCGTCAGCCCCCCCCGGCCATCACGTCCTTCACCTTCGCCGCGAGCTGCTTGAGGCTGTAGGGCTTGGGTAGGAACTGGACGACCGTTCCCGGATCCAGGTTCCGGCGGAACCGGTCCTCCGCATAGCCGGAAATGAAGATCACCTTGAGGTTGGGCAAGGTTTCGCGCACGCGGCGAACCAGGGTCGGCCCGTCCATCTGCGGCATGACCACGTCGGAGATCAGCAGGTCGATGCGCCCGGCGTTCGCCTTCAGGAGTTCCAGCGCAGCCTCGCCGCTGCGCGCCTCCATGACATTGTAGCCCTTGTTGCGGAGAGCCCGCGCGCTGAACACCCGGACGGCGTCCTCGTCCTCCACCAGAAGGATGGTGCCCGCTCCGGTCAGGTCGCCCGGCATCTGCTCGACCACGGCCGGAAGTTTCTGTTCCTCGCCCTTCCAACGGGGCAGCAGGATCGTGAAGGTGGCGCCCGCGCCGGGTGCGGAGTCCACCAGCACGATGCCGCCGGTCTGGCGGACGATCCCGTAGACGGTGGACAGGCCGAGACCGGTGCCCGAGCCGACCTCCTTGGTGGAGAAGAACGGCTCGAAGATGCGGGCCAGGTTCTCGGGCGGAATGCCGATGCCGGTGTCCACCACCTCGATGGCGACATACTCCCCGGCCGGCACCTCCTCGCTGTTCCGGCGCAACGGCATGTCCAGGGTCATGTTGCGGGTGCCGATGGTCAACTGACCGCCATTCGGCATCGCATCGCGGGCATTCACCGCCAGATTGATGATCACCTGCTCCAGTTGCCCCTGGTCCACCTTCACCAGACCCGTATCCCGGCCATGGACCATGCGCAGCTCAATGTTCTCGCCGATGAGCCGGTGCAGCAGGTTCGACAGTTCGGCCAGCACATCGGTGATGCTCAGCACCTTGGGCTGCAACGTCTGCTGGCGGGAGAAGGCAAGGAGCTGACGCACCAGATTGGCGGCCCGGTTCGCGTTCTGCTTGATCTGCATGATGTCGCTGAACGACTGGTCGCCCGGCTTGTGCCGCAGCAGCAACAGGTCGCAGAAGCCGATCATCGCGGTCAGCAGATTGTTGAAATCGTGCGCGACGCCGCCGGCCAACTGACCGACGGCCTGCATCTTCTGGCCCTGCACGAACTGGGTCTCCAGGCGCTTCTGCTCGGTCAGGTCGATCGCGTGCAGCACCAGGGTCCCATCCCCGGCCGCCCCACCCAGCCGGCCGGCATACAAGCGCAGGACCCGCTCGCCCGGCCCGGCCAGGCGCACTTCGAACGGGGCGTTCGGGTCGGTGCCATCACGGGCCTGGGCCAAGCGTGCCCCGGCCTCCTGCATGTCGTCGGGGAGCAGCAGCTCCGCAACGGGTCGTCCCAATCTCGCGTCACCGCCCGTCATCTGCTGGAATGCGGGATTGCACTCCAGCAGCCTGTCGGTGGCATCCACCAGGGCAATGCCGGTGGGTGAGTCGTCGAACAAGCGCTGGAACCGGTGCTCGGAGCGGCGCAGTGCGCCCTGCCGGTCCTGATCCACCGCCAAATCCACGGCAACGAGGCAGGTTCCACCGTGGCGACGGGCGCCGATCACCACGTCGGCATAGACCTTGAACCCGTCCGCACCGCTCAGAACCAGTTCGCTGCGGGCCGGCCCGGCATCGCTCCGACCGTCCCAACCGGGAGGGGGAACCACCAGCGCATCCAGTCGCACCGCGCTCCGCGGAAGGGTGCGCCGGTCGAGACCCAGTGCCCGTGCCAAGGGCAGATTGGCGAAGGTCACCCGCCCACCCGGATCGGCCAACAGGATCCCGAACGGAAACCCGTCAAGAACCTGCTCAACGCCGGGGTCGAGCTCTGGCGCACCGCCCGCCGTCGGTTCCATCCGCCACAGGACCAGGCCGTCGCCCGAGGGTTCCGCGCTGACACGGATGGTGCCCGCCTGCGCCCCGGCAACCAGGACCGTGGCCGACCGGCCGGCGACCGCCGAGGCCATCAATGCCTCCAGGCGGGACGCATCCTCCGTGCCGGTGGCGATCAGACGCGGAATGGGAGATGCGGCACCGGGGGGAATAAGCCTGCGGGCTGCGGCATTCATCCGGACAATGCGCCCCGTCCGGTCCGTCAAGGCACGGGGGGGGCCGTCCTCGAAGGCGCGCACCATCAGCTCGAGCCCATTGCGGGCCTGCGCATCGGACAAAATCACACGGCGGATGGCGACGGTGGCGACACCGACGGCGGCCACCGCCGCCAATCCGGCCACACCGGCTGCCGTCGCCCATCCGACGAAGCCCAGAATGGCGGCGGCCAGCGCCGCGATGGCGGATAGTCCCCCTCCGAGGATCGCCAGGGACCGTCCATCCCCGGCGGCGCCAGAGGCGGAGGGCAGCAGGTCGAGGGACGCGGACTGAGCGGTATCGGGCATGAATACGCAGGGCCTCCAGACCGGAAGCGGCGGGAGATGGCAGGACACGCCGGGCGGCCACACCGGGCCGCCCGCTCGGCATGCCGGCGTATGGCCCGCCGGCACTTGTGCGTCACCGCCCGGTGTTAACCGTCTTGCGCTTCAGCTTAAACACAAAGGAGATGATTTCCGCCACCGCCCTGTACTGCTCGGGCGGGATTTCCTGCTCAAGCTCCACGGTCGCATAGAGTGCGCGCGCGACCGGCGGGTTCTCCACGATGGGGACGTCGTTTTCGGCGGCCAGTTCGCGGATGCGCTTGGCCACGAGATCGGTCCCCTTCGCCACCAGTTTCGGGGCGGCCATCGCCGCCGGATCGTATTTCAGTGCGACAGCGTAGTGCGTGGGGTTGGTGATGACGACGTCCGCCGTCGGAACAGCGGC
Source organism: Azospirillaceae bacterium (assembly GCA_035645145.1). Taxonomy (GTDB): domain Bacteria; phylum Pseudomonadota; class Alphaproteobacteria; order Azospirillales; family Azospirillaceae; genus CANGXM01. Next base: position 477,374 of record DASQNC010000025.1, read on the forward strand.
CATCATACGGCGGCGCGCCCGCTCCATGCGGATGGACTTCAACTTGGACTTGACCTCGGGCGAACCTTCGGCCTGCTTCCACTCGTCCTTCACCTCCTGCTTCGTCATCCGCATTTCCTTCATGTACTTCCACTTCTGGTAGAAGTAGTCCGCGGCGGCGATGACGGTCTGGGTGCCGATGACGGCGTACAGGATGCCAAGGGTGATATCGAGAACCTCCCACAGCAGCGCCTCCACCGGCATGTCGGTGAAGGCGTCCGGCTTGCGCAGGCGGGGCCACAGGATCGCCGTGAGGAGGCCTCCGAGGATGGAGACCTTGACGAGTGACTTGAGGAATTCGATCAACCCTGAAACCGAGAAGATCCGCTTCCAGCCATTTATCGGGTTGAGCTTGCTCAGGCTCCAGGCCAGGGGGGCGGTGGTCCACATCCAACCGTTCTGGAGATAGCTGGCGGCGACTCCGGCGATGGCCAGAACCAGAAGCGGCAGCGCCAGCATCAGGGCGGTGTCCGCCGCCACCTGGGTCAGGGTGGATGAAATCCCGCCCCGGTCCACGGGAATCTGGTGCGCGAACTCGAAGAAGGGTTTGACCGCCCGAACGAACTTGTCGGCCATTCCCTCCGACATGGTCGCCAGCACGAAGGCGGTGCCGAGCAGCATGAACCAGTGCTTGACTTCGGCACTGACCGGAACGTGCCCTTTGCCGCGGGCATCGCCCAGCCGTTTACCGGTGGGGTCTTCGGTTTTGGAGGCGTCGTCCTGTTCTTCGGCCACGGCCGCCCCCTCAGGAGAACACGCCGAGCAGGACCTGCTCGAAGCTGGATACCCACAGCGCCATCGCCGCGCCCAGCGAGACCATGAACAGCAGCAGGCCGCCGGCAATCTGCACCGGCAAAGCCACGAAGAAGATCTGCATCTGTGGCACCAGACGCGCCAGGACGCCCAGCGCGACGTTCAGGGCCATGCCCCCGATGATGAAGGGCGCCGCCATGCGGGTGGCGATCAGGAAGGTCTGACCGACAATGCGGGCAATGGTGTCCGCCATATCGTTCAAGGGCAGCGGCGCACCCGGCCGGAACAGCTCGTAGCTGTTGGCGATCGCCCCCAGCATCATGTGATGCAGGTCGGTCGAAAAAATCATCACCAGGCCCATGGCGCCCATCATCGACCCGAACGGCGTGCCTTGGGTGCCGAGTGCCGGGTTGAACATGGCCGCCGACGAGAGGCCGGTCTGGAGCGAGATCAAACTCCCCGCTGTCTCAAGGGTCATCAACAGCAGGCGGCATGCCATGCCGAAGAACACGCCGACCGTCACCTCGCCGGCAAGCAATGCCACAAAGCCCGGCGTCGACGGCGGGATCGGGGGCAGGCTGGACTGCAGGACCGGGACCAGCAACAGGCTGAACCCGAGCGCGATCAGAACGCGGATCTGGGGGCTGACGAACGCCTCGCCCATGGCGGGCATCATCATCATCGCCGTTCCCACGCGCGCGAAAACGAGAAGAAAGGCGAAGACCTGCGCCGTTAGGAAGGCATCCAGCGCACCGGCCACGCGTCAACCCATCCCGATGCCGATGGCGCGGTCCATGAGCTGCCGGGTGAACTCGATCAGCGTGTTGATGGCGAAGGGGCCGATCACGAGCACCGCCCCGAACAACAGGAGCACCTTCGGCACGAAGGTGAGCGTCGCTTCCTGCAGTTGCGTCATGGCCTGGAGCAGGGAGATCCCCAATCCGACCACAAGCGCAATGATCATGAACGGGCCACCCACCAGGATCGTGATCCAGATGGAGTCCCGCATCACCTCCATCACGTCGCCGGTGTTCATGGCCGTCAGATCTGCATGCGGAGGATTTCCTGGTAGGCTGACACGACCTTGTCGCGCACGGCCACCACTGCCTGCATCGTCACCTCGGCCGCGGAGACCGCGGTGACCACGTCGGTCATGTCGGCGCGGCCGAGTGCGGCGCGGACGGTCATCTGCTCGGCTTCGCGCGTGGTTTCGATGGCGTCCTGGGCTGCATCGCCCACCATCTCGGCGAAGGACGGGCCGGCTGCCTTCGCCTTGACCGCCGGCGGCACCGTCCCGGTGACACCGTTGGAAACGGCGCTGTAGGCGGAGATGGCATTCGAAATGCTGACCATTTGGGTTCGCGGTCCTTCGGCCTGCTTGGCAGGTGATCAGGTCTGGGGGATCAGGAGCGAATGATGTCGAGGGTGCGCATCAGCATCGTCTTCGATGCGTCGATGACGTTCACATTCGCCTCGTACGACCGCTGCGCCTCGCGCATGTCCATTGCCTCGATCAGCGAATTCACATTTGGATACAGCACATAGCCCTGGGCGTCGGCGCTGGGGTGGCCAGGCTCGTATCGGCGCTGGAAATCACTGCTGTCCACGCCGATTCGCTTGACCTTGACGGCCTCGACCCCAAGGGCTCGGTCCATCTCGTTTGCGAAGGTGATGGTCTTGCGCCGGTACGGAAGCCCGTCGGGCGACGACGCGGTCGACTGGGCGTTCGCCAGGTTTTCGGCGATCACGCGCAGCCGCGCGCCCTGGGCCCGCATACCGGAGGCGGAAATCTTCATTGCGCTGTTGATGTCCATACCGTCGCCTCTCGCCTCACCATTTCCAATCCGGCGCCAGCGCCTTACGGCCCCTTGGCGATGACCATTTTGATGATACCGACCTGCTTGCGGTACAGGTTGGTGACCATCTGGTAGTTCATTCCGTTTTCGGCGACCTTCATCATCTGCTGCTCGAGAACGACCTGATTTCCATCGGGCGCCGTCTCGTAATAATTGCGGTCGCGATCCGCCTTCACATCCCGGTCCCGCGACTTCGGACCGGGCATATGCCCGGCCTGCGTCACGGCGGGCTTCAGCTGCCGCTGCTCGCCCATGGCCATTCGGAACGTGAAGGGCTGCAGATCCTGCGGACGGTAGCCGGGAGTATCCGCATTCGCGATGTTCTGGGCGACCACGTCCTGACGCTGGCCGATCCAGTTCAGGCGCTGCTTCATCACGCGAAACACGCCGAGATTGCTCAGATCCATATGTGTGCCCACGCGCCATGCCGTGCGACCACATGTTTACCACGTGGTGAGCGAAAGTAGAACCGCTAATCAAAAGGGAGTACCCAGATCCGAGGCGCACCAACTTGTCACGGGATGGGGGCGAGACCTGGGGAGTTTCCAGGCCACCGCCGCTTTGAACGCCCTGACCGAAGTGTTAACCTGCCCGAATTGGGCACCACCTGTGTGCCATTATGGATTTCAACATCGCGGCGCCCGCGCCGTCAACGGAGGTCCCGGCAGCCTATGGACAAGCGGCATCGGCAGATGGTCGCGATCGCCCTCGACTATGAATGGGGCTCCGGCGGGGTGCCGAAGGTCGTCGCCACCGGGCGCGGCAAGATCGCCGAACGCATCCTGGACCTGGCATTCACGGCCGGTGTGAAGGTCCGCGAGGATGCCGACCTTGCGGAAATCCTATCCGCCGTCGACCTTGGATCCGACATCCCCGCCGAAGCCATCCTGGCCGTGGCGGAAGTCCTGTCGCACGTGTACCGCGCAAACGGCACGCTACCGCCGGCCGGGACGCCATGACCGCGCCCCTTGCGCAGTTCGAGGCCCTGACCGCGGAGGTCGAGGCATTGACCCGGGATGTGGAGAGCGGCACCCGCATCGAACTCGGCGCCTTGGATTCGCGCGTCGGTGCGCTGTGCGAGGCGGTGATCACCCTGCCCCGCGGCGAGGCCAAGGATTTCCGCGCGCCCATGGAATTGCTGATCCAAGCATTGGATCGCCTCAATGAAGCCCTGGACGCCCAGGCCGGCCGGCCCCGGCCCGGTCCAACCGGCCCCGCTTCGTCGCAGGAAGGCTGATCCGCCATGGACGCGTCCGACTACCTGCGTTTCGCCGCGGCGCTGGTCGCGGTGCTTGCGTTGATCGCGCTCTGCGGCCTCGCGGCCCGTCGGTGGGGTGGGACCGCCCTGCCCGCCGCCCGCAACCGGCGCGTCCGGGTGGTCGAGGTGGTGCCGGTGGACGCAAGACGCCGCCTGCTGCTCGTCCGCCGCGACGATGTCGAGCACCTGCTACTTCTCGGCCCGACCCAGGACCTCCTGGTCGAACCCGCCATCAAGCCCCCGGCCTTTTCCGCGGACGCAGGCGCGGATCCCTTCACCGTGCCAAATAGGAAGAATCCGCCCCCATGATCCGGCGCATTGCCTTCGCCCTTCTCGCCGTGGCCGGTGTTTCGGCGTCACTCGCAGCGCTGCTGTGGACGGCCCCCGCGGTCGCACAGACCCTGACCCTGGACCTCGGCCAGGGTGGCGGGTCCACAACCGCACGCGTCATTCAGATGCTGGTGCTGATGACGGTGCTCTCACTGGCACCGTCCATTCTGATCATGGTGACTTCGTTCACCCGGATCGTGATCGTGCTGTCCTTCCTGCGCTCGGCCATGGGCATCCAACAAACGCCACCCAACACGGTGATGGTCAGCTTGGCGCTGTTCCTCACCCTGTTCATCATGTCGCCGGTGCTGGAGACGATCTACCGCGATTCGTTCCAGCCGCTCCTGGCCGAGGACATCCAGGAGGAGGAGGCGCTGCAGCGGGCGCTGGTGCCCATCGAATCCTTCATGCTGCGCCACACCCGTGAGCAGGACTTGAACCTGTTCCTTGGCATCGCGCGCATGGACCCGCCGGAAAAGGTGGAGGACACGCCCATCCACATCCTGATCCCGGCGTTTATGATCTCCGAACTGCGGCGGGCCTTCGAAATCGGGTTCCTGCTGTTCATCCCGTTCCTGATCATCGACATGGTGGTGGCGTCGGTGCTCATGTCGATGGGCATGATGATGCTGCCGCCGGCCGCCGTGGCACTGCCGTTCAAGATCATCTTCTTCGTGCTTGTGGACGGCTGGTACCTGATCATCGGCAGCCTTGTCCAAAGCTTCAATCCCGGCTGAACCGGGTACAAGCTCGGCTTGAAAATCCGCAAGGGCCCCATCCGTCGCGCTGCGTAAAAACGCGGCGGTGACGGATGGGGGAGCCATACCGCCGGCTCAGGTTCCGAAACCGCGGCTGGTCCATTCCCCATTGGGGCGGGGATGCTTCTTCAAAATCCCGGATGTCCGCGGGAAGCGGACGGCAGTTGTCCCGGCGCCATCGCCCCGGCGGGTTTGAAGCCGCCAGCGGCGATGGGACGCCTGTAGGCGGGTCGGCCGACGAGCAATTCTCGGCCGCCGCGGAATTGGCCCGCCGAATTGGCCCTTTATGCCCGGCCAGCGTCCCCCATACGGCGCCGGTACTCCTGCAGGAAGTTCTGGAACAGATCCACTTCGCCGACCTTCTGCTGGATCGTGCGAATGTCCAGAAGCCCAGTCGCCTGTTCGGGCCGTGTCATCAGACGGAACGTGTCGAAGTCCGGCGTGCCCTCCATCGCCGCCGAGAAATCGCGGCGCAGAGCAGCCAGTCCCCCCGCATCCCCCGACAGGGCCAGAGCCACGGCCCGGTTCAACAATGCCCGGCGCAGCTCGGGGGCGATCTGTCCACTCTTCGGCGGCGGGCCGATCAGGACCGCCAGCGCACGCTCGGCGTCGCGCCAGCGCTGGGCACGCCACGCAATGTCGATGCGCAGAAAATCCGCGGGCTGGGAATCGTCCCCATCCAGAAGCCGAAGCGCCTGTTCCGACCGGCCGAGTTCCGCGAGCGCACGTGCATAGAGCAGCCGACGCTCACGCACCATCTCCGTCGACAGACCCTGCGCATTGCTCATCTCGATCGCCTGGGCGGCTTCCTCCGGCCGATTGTCGAGCAACCGGATCGCGGCCAACCGTGCGCCGACCGCGGCCTTTTCAGGACCGACCAAACGGTCGCGAACCTGCATTTCCAAAAGCGTCGCCGCTCGGTCCAACAGGTCAACCTGCACGAGGCGCTCGGCAAGCCGTGCGATCACGACCTCGCCCCGCCGTCCGGACGGCAGGAGGTGGCGCCACTCGTCGAAGAAGCTGAGTGCGTTCAGCGGCGACAGGGCCGCGGCACCATCCTCCACGAAGATCCGCGCAAAGGTTTCGGCCAACTCGCGATCAATGGAAGATCTGTTCGGGTGGTCGGGGTAGAATTCTATCAATTGCTTCAGGTTGGCGAAGCCGCGCACGAACTCGCCATGGGCGATCTGCAAGCGTGCCAAGCGTCGGCGGATGGCGATCTCCAGTTCGTCGCCGCGCCAAGCAAAAGTGAGGCGTTCCAACCGCTCCATCGCCTGTACGGCCGTGGCCTTGCCGGTCGTCAGTTCCAGGTCGATCAGCGCGAATTCCGCCCGGGTCCGGGCAAGCCGGTCGGTTCCCTTTTCTGCCGCGAGGGCCCAGAGCTGCGCCGCCGCATCCGTTCGCTTCTGCTGGTACTCCGCCAAGCCGCGCAGGAAGCGGCTCGCGCCGCTGGACTCGTCGCCAGCCTCGACACGGGTGTCGAGGCGATCCAGCAGGCGGATGGCCTCCTGCGGCTCATTTGCAACGAGGGCCGCCTCGGCGGCCAAAAGCGAGAAGCGGGTGAAGAACGGGTCCGGATAGGCGACCAGTGCGGCCTCGGCCCGTGAAAAGCCGCCGCGGGCGGCGGTCCAATTGCCGGCCGTGGCTTCGCCGGCGGCCCGCCACAAGGTGGCCTCCAGGTCTCCATCAAGGGCCTTGTCCGCCAGATCGGCCAGACCTTCCTGCGGCCTCCCCGCCCAAACCCGTGCGGCTCCGCGCATGGCGCGGAACTCCGGCCGAAGGGCCGCGGTGGGCAGCGCCATCTCCACCAGATCCAATGCCCCCAACGTTTCGGGGGCAAACCCGTGGGCGAAGTAGAAGCGGGCCAGTTCGATGCGGCGCTTCTCGCGTTCGTCACCCGCGGGCGCCTGCACCACGGCGTCCAGCAACTGCTGGCGCGTTTCGACATAGGCGCTCGACGGGCCGCGGCGCCAACCATGGATGTCGAACAGGCGCACGGCATCGCCCGGTCGGGGGACACGCCGTAGATCGGTGGTCGGCGAGAGGGCGAGGCCACCCTGCGCCGTAATCTCCACCATCGCCGTCAGCGGCCGCGCCACCAGCCCATCCCGCAACGGGCGGATGGCGACCCCCTGCAGGGTGGGGACCAGTTCGACATCGGGGAAGCGGCTGCCATCGGCCACGGCCTGCGGCGCCTCCGAAAGGGGGACGATCAGGAGCTCGTCGCCGATTTCGGGATCTGTGAACGGTACCACGCGCGTCGCACCACTGGCCCGGACCAGAATACGTGGGCCAAGGGTGAATTCCGGCTCGGACTCGACGGGCAGCGAGAACGCGCGGGGCGCACGGGTGGTCAGCAGCAGCACCCGCCAGGTGTTGCCGTCGCGTTCCACCGCCGGCTCGACACCCGGAGGCATCCGGAACCGCATCGCCGTCACGTCGCCGACGGCCGCCGACTCGACCGTACCGAAGCGCGGCGTCTGCGGCCCCACCTCGATTTCCGGTTGGCGGGCCAGACGGCGGTCGAAAACGACGTAGATGTAGCCGGCCCGCTGAAACACGGCCGCAGCCGCGGGTTCCGCCAACTTCAGTGTGACGGCCGATGCCGGACCTGACGGATCCTGCGCCACCGGTCGCGCAGATGCCACTGGAACGGATGGCGCGCTCGGCCCCTGGGCTCCCCCCACGGCTCCCGGTGGGCCGCCCAGTTGGGCCGCGGATGGAGCAGTGGCCTCCTCCCCTGCACGAGCCGCCGGGGACGCCGAAGGAGGCGGTTGCACCGATCTCTGTTCGGCAGCCGGCTGAGGGGCCTTTGCTTGCACGCCAGCCGGCTGAGAAGATGCGGGTTGCGCTGCGGGCGCCGGCTGGGCCGGTGCCGCCGGTCCCTGCGCCATCGGCTGCCCCTGCGGAGCAGACGCAGCCGCCTGGGCCGGGGCCGCGGAGGACGGATGGGCATCGAGAACGTCCAGAACGACGCTGTTCCCGACCCGGAAGTCCCGGACCCGCGCATCCGCGGGCACGGTGACCTTCACGGAAAGCTGGTCACCACTCAATTGCGGGGCGAGGCCATGGATCCGCTGCGGCTTCACCAGGTCGACGTGGGACGAGTCCACCTTTGCCGCACGGGGGAAGGTGACGGTCACGATGTTACCGTCACGGGTGACATGGTAATCGGTGCGATCCTTCCAGTTGAATAGAAGGCGGGTGTATCCGTCATGCAGGCCCGTCCGCACCGGCAGGTTCGGCAGGTTGCGGGCAGCCGGCTGCGTACCGGTCGGAGCCGGGGCGGAGGCCGGCTGTGCCTGTGGCCCGGGCACGGTGCCCAGAACATCGACCACGACGCTGCTGCCGTCGCTGAAAGCCCGAGCCGACACCGGCCGCTTGGTCGTAATGACCAGAGTCCGGCCATCGGGTCCGACGCCGACCGTGCTCACCATATCGGGCAAAGCGGCGGAAATTGCGCCGAAGCTTCCCTCCACGGGGCGGTCGAACCGAAGCGACACCTGTTGCGCCGATGCGTCGAACGAAAATTCGACGGGCTGCGGCCAGGTGAGAACGATACGGCCGCCTTGCCCTTGGGGCTGCGCCGCCACCCCGACCTGCTCGGCGCGCGATGGTACGGCGGCACCGATAGCCGTCGCCAGAACCGCCGTGGCGATCAGCGCGCCACCACGCCCTGTTGCCGTCCGGTTCCTGTTCTTCGCACCGCGCATTGCTCAGCCATTCACGATTGGGGGCAGACGGGAAGGACCAGTCGCATTGGACCGGCCGGCGGCTATTGCACCGGAACCGGCGGGATTTGCCGGCGCTCGGCCAGTTGGGTTGTCACTTCGCGGGCGCGTTGGGCGTCCATGGCGGCGAGAATTGGGGCCGCCTTGGCCTCGCGCATGTTGCTCAGGACCTCCAGGAGCACGGGCATTTCCAGGGTGCCCATGATGCGCGCGGCATCGGCCGGGCGCATGGTCTCGTACCATTTGACAAGACGCTCGGTTTCCTGCCGGTCGAGTTGGTCGGCCTGCTTCACCAACGCCTGGAGCTGGGTCGTCAGGTTCTTGATTTCGCCCAGCTTCTGGTCGATGCGCTTTTCCGCGGCAACCAGCAAGGCTTCCCGCTGGTCCTGCTCAATCTGCCTACGATTCTGCTCCGCACGCCGTTCCGCCAGACGCTGCAGGACTTCCTGCTCGGCATCGGTGAAACGATCGGGAACCAACGAATTGGCGTCGCTGGAAGCGGCCGCGGGCTGGATTGACCGTACGGGCGCGGAAGATCCGGCCGGCGCCTGCTGGGCCTGCGCCACCTGCTGGGCCTGCGCCGCCGGCTGGGCCGGTCCCGTTGCCTGCGCGGTCTGCTGCGCAGGCATGGTTTGGCTCGTGTTGGTCGGGGTGGCCGCGTTCTGGGCGGGAACCTGGGCCGCGCTGGAGGCCGGAGGGTTCTGCACAGCCTGCGCCTTCACGGCGCGGGCGGCATTACCGGTTTCCACTGTTGTCCAGACGTCCTTGAGCCGGACGCCCAGCATCAGAACGGCGACGAAGATCAGAACCGGCAGAAGCCGCGGCTGCATCTTGCGCCGCACCCGGGGAGCGGCGGGCCGGACGAGGGCACGGGCCATGCGACGCACGGCCGGTGCGGCAGCCTGCACCGCAGCAGCAGCTCCTTGAGCGATCGCCTGAGCCGGCGCGGTTGCACCCGCGGCAACACCTGCGCCCGCCTGCGGCGCCGGGCGCCCAGAGGCTGCCTCCTGCACCTGCCGCGGCGGGCCACCGGGGCGCGGCGGGCCGGACGGACGGGGTGGGCCCGGCGGACGGGGTCGCGCAGCCGGCCGCAGCTCGGCGTGGCCGGGCGCGGTTTGGGTTTGTATCGGCGCTTCGCCGCCGGGCGCGGGACGTGCGCCGGGTGGGCGCGGTGCCCCCCCTTGCGGACGTGGCGGCCCGCCGGCCGGACCACGTGGACGGGGGGGCGGGCCGGCAGGTCCCTGCGGCGACTGGGGTGCCACTTCGGCCGTCGCCGGCGCGTTGGCCGCCGGACCGGCCGGCCGGCCGCCGGAGGCAGGGGGCGGAGTGCGCGGACCGGCCGGACGCGGCGCGGGACCGCGTGGCGGCACGGGCGCTTGGCCTGAAGCGGCCGGATCGGGGGTGTGCGGCCCGGCAGCCTGTCGGGCGTTCGGGTTGGCCGGGGGCCGACGGGGAGGTGTCGAGCTCATCTAAGCTTCTCGATCACTTGGAGCAGTTCGCGCTCGGCCCTGGACAGGGTATCGACAACGGGCGCCGCCGGCCGCATATCCCCCCCCTCGGCGCCGGGCTTGGCCGCGACGGCGCCGGTCCGGGTCGCGGAGGACGGCGCGGCGGAGGGCGTGCCCGTTTGGGATACAGCCGTTGCCGCCTGCCCGACGGGAGCTGCCGGTGCCGCGCTGCCCGCGGCGCGGGACGCGGGTGGTGCCACTCGGGTGCCGATGTTCTCAAGCCGGCTGCAAAGACTGTCGGCCGTTTCAATCATGATCTGCAGCTCGTCCCGCAGCGCGCGCGCGCGGTCGACCTGCTTGAGCAGCTGTTCACCCGTTTCGCTGGCCGTCTGGCGCATGGCCTTGACGCCGGCCTCGGCCCGTTGGGTCGCCTCGGCGAAACCACGGACCAGGATTTCCAGCTCCTCGCGCCCCTGCCGGATCATCAAAATCCGCTTGTTCAGCGCAAAGGCAGTGACGATCGTCCCGGCCAAAAGGCCGATGATGATCAGGTCGAGCCCGAGGCCCAGCCAATCGACGTTCATTGCGGCGTTTCCTCGGGTTTGGGTGTTTCGCCGTCGATGCGGACGGCAATGTGGCCGCCCTTGCGCCCCATCCGGCCGGTGAACATCGGGACGTCACCGCAGCGGAGATCAACGGAATCGTCCGGCGAAGCATTGAGCATGATGCGGGTGCCAACCTTCCAGTTCAGCACCTCGTGCAATGGCAGCGTCACTTGGTCGAGAACAGCCGCAAGCTGGACGTCGGTCATCCAGAGTTCGCCGGCCAGGTGGGTTTCCCAAATGCTGTCGCGGCCGAACTTCTCGCCCATGAACATCTGGAGCAGCAGCTCGCGAACTGGCTCCAGCGTCGCGTATGGGATCAGTAACTCAAGCCGGCCACCGCGGTCCTCCATATCGATCCGCAGCTTGGCCAGGACGGCCGCATTGGAAGGACGGGAGATGGTGGCGAAGCGTGGGTTGGTTTCCAACCGGTCGAATCGGAACGTGACGGGAGACAACGGATCGAAGGCAGCGGACAGGTCCGACAGGACCACATGGACCATGCGCTCGACCAGGTTGCGCTCGATCGTCGTGTAGGGCCGCCCCTCGATGCGCATTGCGGCCGTACCGCGGCGACCACCCAGCAACACGTCGACGATCGAATAGATCATCGCGCTGTCGATCGTCATCAGGCCGAAGTTGTCCCATTCCTCGGCCTTGAACACCGCAAGCATGGCCGGCAAGGGGATTGAATTCAGATAGTCCCCGAATCGAACGCTGGATATCTGATCGAGCGACACTTCGACGTTGTCCGACGTGAAGTTGCGCAGCGACGTGGACATCATGCGCACGAGGCGGTCGAAGACCACCTCCAGCATCGGCAAGCGTTCGTAGTTGACCAGCGCCGAATTGACCAGCGCCATGATCCCGGAGTTTTCCCCGTCTCCGGCGCCGTTCTGGTCGAAGCCCAGGAGGCTGTCGATCTCGTCCTGATTCAACACACGGGTGGAGCCGCCGAGGGCAGCACCGATTCCGCCATCCCCCTCCGCCATGGCCGCCCATTCTGCGGCCATGCGCTCTTCTTCACTCAGCCCGTCCAGCTTGCCGGTCATGGCCTCACCTCAGCCCGTTGGGCCCATCGATCGGATCCGCACCCGCACCGCGGCCGTCATTGCACCAGCACTTCCTGGAACAGCACGTCCTTGACCTGCACAGGCTGGACCGCAATGGCAATGCGGTAGCGCAGCTCCTCGCGCAGTCGCTGGAAGCCGGCGGACCCGCGCAGATCCTCGAGCCGCAGCTCCCGAAGGTAGACTTGCAAATTGTCGACCACCCGGCTCTGCAGCTCGACCACCTTCGCCCGGTCCTCGATGCGGCACAACTCCAGGCTGACCCGGAGCTTCATGTAGCTCTGCCGCCGGGCCCCCGTGGATGTGAGGTTCACCAGGATTTCGGGCATGTCCTGGAAGGTCGCCACACACCCGGCCGCCTGATCCGGCGGCGGAGCCTCGGCCACCTTGGTGCCGGACAAGAAATCCAGCACGCCACTGAAGTAGACGGCCGCCCCGCCGACAGACAGCAGCAGAAGCGGCAGGACAATGAACAGGACGATCCGCTTGCCGCTTAGTCGCTTCCGCGGAAGATCCTGGATATCAACGTCGTCGTGCATCTCCGCGACCATCGCCACCGGCTCCCGACTTAGGATCGCGGACAGGTGCCCGCCAGAAAGAGTTAATCCTATCGACGTTGTAGTCCAGATGTAGGTCGGACGACAAGCACCTGCACCAGCAACGTACGGCAAGTTCTGCCGGGCAACCCGTTCACAACTCCTGAACGCGGCGAGGGCGGCTCAGCATTTTCACAGCCGACCAACCCGGCGGGCAGATTGGCACGGTCCATGCATGTCCGATGGCGACACCGGGACCCCCGGCCACTCTTCACCCGGCATCGCCGAGGACGGACGATGGAAACACCGAGTTACATCGCGCTCGCCAGGCAGGACACACTGCGCCGCCAGATGGATGTGATCGCCAACAACGTGGCGAACATGAACACCACCGGCTTCAAGGCGCAGCGGATGCAGTTCGTGGAATTCCTCGAACGCGCCTCCCAATCGGAACGCTATTCGATGCCCGTCGACCTCGCGACGACGCGGGACAACCGGCCGGGCCCGGTGACACCCACGGGCAACCCACTGGACGTTGCGATCGAAGGCGATGCCTACTTCGTCGTGGATACGGCGAACGGTCCGCGGTACACCCGCTCCGGACAGTTCCGCTTGGATTCCCAGCGCCGCATCGTCGATAAGAGCGGCCTGCCGGTCCTGAACCAAGCCAATCAGCCGATGGCGATCCCCGCTGCGGCGAACGAGATCACGATCACTGAATCCGGCATCGTCTCGACCGAGTTGGGCCAGGTCGGCCGCTTCCGCATGGTGCGGTTCAACGGCGACCAGCAACTCGAAGAGGTCGGCAACGGCCTCTACGCTACCGATCAGCAGGCCGTCGCCGCGGAGGATGCCAAGGTCGTGCAGGGCATGCTCGAGGGCTCAAACGTCCAGGGCGTCGTCGAGATGACCAGCATGATTTCTGTCACCCGCGAGTACCAGCAGGTACAGAAGATGATCGAGGCCGAGCATGAACGGATGCGCACGGCCAACCGTCAATTGTCGCGCCTCAGCGGCGCCTGATCCTTAACGCCGAGGAACACGAACCATGCGCAGCCTCAGCATCGGCGCCACCGGCATGCTGGCCCAGCAGCTCAACGTCGAAGTCATTTCGAACAACATCGCGAACATGACGACGACGGGGTTCAAGCGGCAGCGGGCCGAGTTCCAGGACCTGCTGTACCAGAACATCCGGCGGGTCGGATCCACGTCGAGCGATGCCGGCACCGTGGTGCCGACCGGTGTGCAGATCGGTGCTGGCGTCCGCGCCGCAGCCGTCTACCGCATCAATGAGCAGGGGAACGTCCAGGTCACCGACAACCCGCTGGACATGGCGATCCGGGGGCGCGGCTATCTGCAGGTGCAATTGCCGACCGGTGAGACCGCATACACCCGCGCGGGCTCGCTCCAGTTGAACGCGGACGGGCAGATCGTCACCTCCGACGGCTTCCTGCTGGAGCCCCAGATCACGGTCCCGCAGGAAACCGTTTCGATCACCGTGAATGCGAGCGGCGAGGTCCTGGCCAGCATCGATGGCCAGGCGCAGCCGCAGAACCTGGGCCAGATCCAACTTGCCCTGTTCGCCAACGAGGCCGGCCTCGAGGCCTTGGGCGACAACCTGTTCCGCTCGACGCCGGCATCCGGCGACGCGCAGGTCGGCAATCCGGGTGAGCCCGGCTATGGCCGGATCCTGCAGGGTTCGCTTGAGACGTCGAACGTGAACATGGTCGCCGAAGTGACCAATCTCATCACGGCCCAGCGCGCGTACGAGATGAACAGCAAGGTGATCCGGGCCGCCGACGAGATGATGAACAGCGTCTCGCAACTGCGCTGACCGACCGCCATCGGGGACCCCCCATGATCCGCCGCGCCCTACTGATCGCCGCCCTGTGCCTGTCGGCCGCCGCCGCGCACGCCCAGGTTCTGCGGCCCGAAGCCGTGATAGACGGCGACCGGGTGCTGCTGGGGGACCTTTTCGACGGGCTTGCGGAGAACGCGGGCGTGCCAGTGGCCCAGGCCCCGGCGCCCGGCAAACGTGCGGTGTTCGACGCCGACCACTTGGCACGCCTCGCCAGCGCCCATCGCCTGCAATGGCGTCCGCAATCGCGCCTCGACCGGTCGATCGTGACCCGGGCGTCCACGGTGATCGGTGCGGAGGCAATTCGTGCCGCCCTCGTGCAGGCCGTTTCTGCCGGGTCCGCTCCGCGGCAGGGCCGGACTGACATCGAATTGGACCAGCGGACCCTGGAAATCCACCTGCCGAGCCATATGGAGCCGCGGGTCGCGATCGACTCACTCCAGACGGACCCCACTGGCCGCTTCACCGCCATGCTGGTGGCGCCGGGACGTGGGGACGGTGCGGTCCGCCAGCAGGTCACGGGCCGGATCGTCTCGGTCGTGGATGTTCCTGTCCTGGCCCGCCGGATGAGCAGTGGTGAGGTCATCACGGTCAAGGATGTGGATTGGATCCAAGTGCGCGAGGACCGTTCGCTGGCGGATGCCGTTCTGGATGTCGAGCAATTGATCGGACAAGCGCCGCGCCGGGTGATTGCCGCCGGTCAGCCGATTCGGGGCCGCGACCTGCAGACTCCCATTGTTGTTGCGCGGAACGCTCCGGTCAGCATGGTCTACGAGGCGCAAAACCTGACACTGATCGCCCGCGGCCGGGCCACCCAGGATGGTGCGATCGGGGAAACGATCCGGGTGGTGAACGTACAGAGCAACCGCGTCATTGATGCCGTGGTCGCCGGGCCGGGCCTCGTGAAGATCGTTCGCCCTGGCCAGGCGCAACTGGTAAACAACTGAGCGACCGATTGAGGATGCCCCTTTGGGCAGTCCGCGGGCATCCCCCTGACCGAGGAACGTCGGCATGATCCGCCCCCCCCGCACAGCCGCCGTACTGATGCTGGCGCTCGGTGCATTGCCCGGCTGCAACACCGTGGATCGGATTTCGAGCGTCGGACGTGCGCCGGAGCTGTCGCGCATCGAGGACCCCTCGCAGCGCGACTACCAGCCTGTGCGCATGCCGATGCCCACCCCGCAGGCCACGGAACGCCAGCCGAATTCCCTGTGGCGATCCGGTGCCCGCGCATTCTTCAAGGATCAGCGGGCGAGCCGGGTCGGAGACATCCTGACCGTCACCATCGCCATCGACGACCGCGCGCAGATCAACAACCAGACGACACGCAGCCGGGACAATGGCGAGAACGTCAGCCTGCCCGGCCTGTTCGGCTTCCAGCGCAATCTGGCGCGGATCTCACCACTGCCGGACGACGCCACGCTCGACGATGTGATCGACGTCGAAAGCACATCACGGCTCCAAGGCCGCGGCCAAATCCAACGGCGTGACCAGATCGACCTCCGTGTCGCCGCCGTCATCATCCAGGTGCTTCCCAACGGGAACCTCGTGATCGAGGGGCGGCAGGAAGTTCGTGTAAACTACGAACTGCGCGAACTGCTCGTGCGCGGCGTCATCCGGCCCGAAGACATCGACAACCGGAACACGATCCCCTACGACAAGATTGCCGAGGCCCGGATTTCCTACGGGGGACGCGGCCAGATCACCGACGTTCAGCAGCCACGCTGGGGCCAGCAGATCTTCGATATCATCTTCCCGTTCTGACCGCTGGCTGGCGCCAGGGCAGGACACCGGAAAGGGGCCGACGGAGTGTTCCATCGGCCCTTTTCCTGCCACCATTCCGGTTCGGCTTATTTGCCCGGCGTTCCGTCCGGCATGTGGAAGTCACTCGTCGCGTTGCGTGCGCTCAAGGCGCTCGTGCCGCTCCTGGGCCTCCAGTGACAAGGTGGCGATCGGACGGGCCTCGAGCCGGCGGATCGAAATCGGCTCCCCGGTCTCCTCGCAATAGCCGTATGTACCATCCTCGATGCGGCGTAGCGCCTCATCGATCTTCTGGATCAATTTGCGGGCACGATCACGGGTGCGCAGTTCCAGAGCACGGTCAGCTTCGGCCGAAGCCCTGTCGGCAATATCCGGTTCCTGGATGCCACCTTCCTGCAAGCTGGCGATTGTCTCTTCAGCTTCCCGATGAAGTTCGGCCCGCCAGGATAGCAGTTTACGACGGAAATATTCCGTCATCTGCGGGCTCATGAACTCTTCGTCTTCCGACGGGCGGTAATCCGGAGGCAGAGTAGCTGTTGACATCCTTGGGACGTCCAAATCCGGTTGCTGCCGAACGCGGCGGACTATATCCACCGGTGCCGGATGCCGCAACCGCGGAGTTGTCCGACCCGACGGGGCAAGCCCTTGGAATTGTGGCTAAAACAACAGCCCCGAATGAGACTCGAAAGTATTAGCGGAGCGATTCGAGCTTGGCCAATTCGACCTGGGCGCGTAGATCGATGTCGTCCAGCAATGCGGACAGGGCGGGATCGTCAATGGCATCGCGCATGGTTTGCACCTCCGCCTGAAGGCGCAGGATCACACCTTCGGGCAGGACGCCGGACAGGAGCGCCATACGAATTTCGTCCAGGCGGTCGAGCAACGATCCCGCACGCTTGCGCGCCCGCCGTGACCGGGTGGTGGCATCATCCACCTCCTGCGCGGAAATCAGGGCCTGCACACCGCCCACCGGGCCGGCTGAGGCGGCAGCCTTGGTCTCCGTGGCTTTGGCGAGTTCGCTCGCGAATGAGGTGCCGTCCCCGGATACACCCCGACCGCTGCGCCGCATGGCGCTGGTCCGCAACGCTCCCGGTCCTTCGACCTTCATTCCGGTGTCCTTCAGGCCGCACTGAGACTACGCACTTACCCCAGGAATGGTAACGCGCCGAGAGGGGAGAGACCAAAGGTAATTCTTGCCTACCCAAGGCAAACGATGCCGGGGAGGATCCGCTTTCGGCTGCCGGAGAGGCCACGTACGTCAAGGCCCCGGGCGGGTTGGCACGCGGTTCGCATGGACGCCACCCGCCCCACCCTGGGGCCGAGAGCCAGGACTGCCTGAGATGCCTTTGTCGCTCCGCCACTGCCTGCGCATCGCCCTGCTCGCCGCGGCATTCGTTGCCGGTGCCGGTCAGGCTTTCGCGCAGACGCGCATCAAGGACATCGTCGACTTCGAGGGTGTGAGAGACAACCTGTTGATCGGCTACGGCCTCGTTGTCGGCCTGAATGGCACGGGTGATACGCTGCGCAACTCGCCGTTCACCGAGCAGAGCCTCACCGGCATGCTCGAGCGGCTCGGCGTGAACATCCGCGGGTCGACGCTCCGCACCCGCAACATCGCGGCCGTGATGGTCACCGCGAAACTCCCGCCCTTCGCCTCCCAGGGAACCCGCATCGACGTCAATGTCGCGGCCCTTGGCGACGCGAACAGCCTCCAGGGCGGCCAACTGCTGGTCACGCCGTTGCTCGGCGCCGATGGCGAAGTCTATGGCGTCGCCCAGGGCTCGATCGCCGTCAGTGGCTTCGTGGCGCAGGGTCAAGCTGCGACGGTGACCCGTGGCGTCCCCACATCCGGCCGGATTGCCGGCGGAGCCATTGTCGAACGCGAGATCGAGTTCGCACTGGCCGAATTGCCGCTGCTGCGGCTCAGCCTCCGGAATCCGGATTTCACGACGGCCCAGCGCATCTCCCAGGCGATCAATGGCGCACTGGGCGGAGGTGCCGCCCAGCCGGTCGATCCGGCCACGGTGGTCGTCAACGTCCCACCGTCCCAGCGACGGGACATCGTGGCCTTGATGACCCAAATTGAACAGCTTCGCGTCATTCCTGATCAGGTTGCGCGCGTGGTCATCGACGAAGCGTCCGGTGTCATCGTGATGGGCGAGAACGTCCGGATCAGCACGGTCGCGATTGCCCAGGGGAACCTGACCGTGCGGATCACAGAAACCCCCCAGGTCTCCCAGCCCGCTCCGTTCAGTCAGGGCCAGACCGTCGTCGTGCCCCGCACCGACGTTGAGGTGGACGACCAGTCGGACCGGCGCCTTGCCGTCCTCAGGTCCGGAGTGACCCTGCAGGAATTGGTCGAAGGATTGAACGCGCTGGGCGTCGGTCCGCGCGATATGATTTCCATCCTGCAGGCGATCAAGGCATCGGGCGCCCTGCAAGCCGAAATCGAGGTGATGTGATGGACGCATCCCAGGCCACCGCGAGATTCGATCTCGCACGCAACCAAGCCGTCGAGAACGCCGCCCCGCGCATCCCGACGGGCCCCAACCAAACCAAGGTGCGGGAAGCCGCAGTGGAGTTCGAGGCGGTGTTCCTCACCCAGATGCTGCAGCATATGTTCGAAGGCATTGAAGTGGATGGCGTCTTCGGGGGCGGCCATGGCGAGGAGATGTTCCGTTCGCTGCAACTGAACGAGTACGGGCGCGTCATGGCCCGAGGCGGCGGCATCGGCCTATCCCAGCAGCTCGAACGCGAGATGCTTCGTCTTCAGGAGGTGAAGTCGTGACCACTCCCCCCCGCATGTTGGGCATGACGTCCTCGCCGGGACAGCGTACCGCAGCCCACGTGGACGTTGGCGCCCCAGCCGAACAAGAGGTCTACGCGGGCACCCAGGATGGCTACGCGGAGGGCGATTACGCCGAGGGTGATGAGTACGGCGAAGCCTACGAGTATACCGAAGGTTACGCCTACGCCGAGGGCGATGAAGCCGAGTACGAACACACGGCAGCCACCCCGGCGCATGCTTATGCCTCCGAGGACGCGGACGGCGAAACCGCTACCCACTACGCGGACTCCGGGTACGAGGGTGGAGCTTACCAGGAGGGCGATGCCGGCCACGAGGAGGGCTACGACGACGAGGGCTACGAGGCGGAGCCGCTGCCCGAAATGCCGGCGGAGGTGGAGGCCCTCCTAGCCGCCATGGCGGATTTGGAAGACATCCTGCGGCTGGAATCCGCCGCCGTCGATATGGTGGAACCGCCCCTCCCGCTCCCGGAAATCACCACCCACAAGCTCAACGCCGAGGCCGCCTACCGAGGCGCCATTGCGGCCGTGCAATGCCTTCCGGACGGTGTGGCCGGGTTGGAGCCCTGGATTCGTGAGTACCTGGCGGATGCCGCGCAGTCCCTGGCGGATGCCTCGCAGGAAAACATCGCGGCCGTCGCCGCTGCCCGCGACGCCCAGCAGCGGCTGGTCGACCTGATCATCGACACGGTCAAGCACACCCGCCAGAGTCAGGGTGGCTATGCTCATTTGGCTCAGACTGCCGCCAGCCCGCACCAGCGTGTAGCGGCGTCGGTACCTGCCGCCGTCAGTAAGGTCCTGTGAGCGGCCAGATCGCGCCGCCCCGTGGAATGCGTTGGAACTCGCCGGAATAACTAACCTGAAAGACCAAACGCCATGACCAACACCCCAAGCCTGTTGCCGTCCGTCGCCTACCGTATTGCCGAGAAGCAGGGCGAAGCCGGTTATCAGCGCTTTGTCGGCCGGCGCGACGTCAAGATGGAAGTGGAGAAGTTCAAGGCCGGGCTTGAGAGCATCACCAGCGTCGACGAGTTATTCAGAAACCGACGTGTCCTGGAATTCCTCGCGAAGGCGACCGGCAACGCAAGCGAAATGGAGTATCCCGGGCGCTTCCGCAAGGCGCTCGAAAGCGACATCAACGACCCCAAGTCGTTGGTCAACAGGATGAAGAATGAAATTCTCAAGGAAACCAATAAAAAGCTGAAACTCAGTGAGACTGGTGTTGAGACCCTGAAGTCCGAGAAGGTGGTCAACGACCTGATCGACTCCTATCTTCGCACCCAGCATGAAAAGGAACTGGCGGCTGGGAACAAGGAGATCACCAACGTCCGCTACTTTAAGCAACACATCTCCGAGGTCGGAACCCAAAATGTCTATGAAATTTTGGGAGACCGCGTGTTGCGCGAAGTCGTGACCAAGGTCCTGCACCTGCCGAAGGAAATTGTCAACCAAACCGTCGAAGCCCAGGGACGTGCCATCACGTCACGCCTGGATATTTCTCGGTTCAGCGATCCCAAGTTCGTCGACAAGTTCATTGAAAAGTATCTGTCGATCGCGGACCAAGAGCGGCAGAAGGAGACGGGAACCAACTATGAGTCGCAGATCGTATCCCTGCTGCAATCCAACACCTCAAGCCTGTTCAACTTGCTGAGCTGACGCGCCGCCCCTGGGCTTCTTGAGGCGGAGAGTTTGCCCATGCTAGTCCAAGTGGCTACCCGACCCACGTCGGCGGAAACCGGGCTTGCCTGTGTCCAGTTCCGCCGTGTGGGTATACGGCCGGCCTGCTTGACCTGGGGAGATCTCCGCACAATGCCACTTCGCATCAAACTTAGGGCCGACGAAAAGGTCATCATTAACGGCGCATTAATCTCAGCCCGCCAAAATACCGCATTGATTGTCCACAATCACGTCTCGCTTCTCAGGGAGCGGCAAATATTGCCCCCGGATATGGCGAATACTCCGGCTCGCCGGATCTATTTTGCAATCCAGTGCGCGTATGTCGCCGCCCCGGAGGAGCAGCAGCAATATCGGGATCTCGCGGATCGCTACGTAGCGGACTTCAAGGGCGCGACAAGCTCGCAGCGGATTCAGGTCCTGCTGGATGAGATTTTGGAGTTTGTCTCCGCGGAGCGCTACTACGAGGCACTACGCGGAGCGCAGGAAGTCGTGCGGTACGAAGATTTCGTCCTCAAGCAGCAATCTTGGGAGCACCCAAATGACTAGGCCGATGACCGACCCCTACCGGCGTACGCAAGCCGCTGTCGCGCGGGAGGTCAGCACCCGTTCAGTTGAGCGCGACGTGCTTTTGCGCGTAACGCGCGCACTTGAAGCTGCCAAAGAGTCGGGCAATCGCATTGACCTTGTCCGCGCAGCCACCCAGAATCAGACACTTTGGATGGTCTTCATCACGGATGTGATGAACGAGAGCAACCAGTTGCCAAAGGAACTCCGGCGCCAGATCGCTGCGGTCGGCATGGCGGCGGTTCGTGAAATGACGGACAATCTGAATGGAAATCTGGATGTGGACTTCCTGATCGACGTGAATCGCGCGATCATTGATGGCCTGTCCGGTGGTACGCAGGACGCTGCTCCAGCCACCTCCACCACCCGCTGAAGGCGCACCGGACCGATGCACGACGGGGCATAGTCGTTTCCTTCGCCGAGCCCCCGGCGAAGGCGCCCCCGTTGGTCCACACATATAGGCCGGTCTGTCCCGGCTAGGCTTGCAGCCGAAAACTCAGCCCCGCCCGATTGGAGTTCCCAGGCATCATGGATATGAACGAGGTTCTTGGCCAACTCGCCGAGACGTCGATCCAAGCCGCGATCGAATGCTATGGGGCTAAAAACCCAAGCGCCGCGGAACAGATGCTTCGCACTCTCGTCCAGATCGCGCCAAACCTTCCGCGCGCCCATGGTGCGCTGGGTTTCTTTCTGGTCGCCGAACAACGACATGCCGAGGCGGCGGACCGGTTCGGGATCTGCTGCCAGCTCGAGCCTGATGAAGCGGATTGGTGGATCACGCGCGGCCGGTTGCTTATTGTATTAGGCGACTGGCCACGAAGCGCCGGCAGCTTCGAGAAGGCCCTGGCGTTGGTGGACGACGACGATGCCTCCCTTTTTCGGGAGGCGGCCTATGCGCATTTCCGCGCAGGTAACGTCGACCATGCTGTTATCCATTGCCACAAGGCGGTCCAGCTGCAGCCGGAAAATCCCCGCAATTACTACATGCTGGGGATGTACATGTTGCACCTACGAACGGCAGACGATGCCGTCGCCGAGTGTCTATCGAGCGCCATTCGCCTCATGAGCGAAGACGAGGATCTGGTTCCCGCGATTATCCACGACCTTTGCTCATTCCGTGCCAACCACCTCGTCGACAGGGTTCTGGAAGCGCTGCCAAGCCGGGACGACCTACCGGCTGACTACTACTTGGCCATGGCGACCTATTACCGGAACCAGGCAAACCCGGATGACGCGATCAAAAACCTTGAAAAGGCCCTTGAGCTGGACTCCACCCTCGACAAGGATATGGTGACCTACCAAATCGCCTTGATGCGGGCGGACGAGACGGGGGTCGTTGAAGTTGCGAGTGACCCACCTGCGGGCATGGTCCAGCAGTGGTTTGACGAGAAGGCAGCCGAGTTCGACAATGTTCGCATGTTCCGGGAGTACTATCGCTCCCCGGGCCTCGTCGGCATGGAAGTATCCGCACTTTCGGAACGGCACGGTAAGCCTGCACGCGCGCTCGATCTTGGATGCGGGACAGGGCTGGTGGGGATTGCGGTTGCAGCCCATTGCGGCAAGTTGGTCGGCGTTGACCTGTCCAGCGGAATGCTGGCCCAGGCGCACCAGAAGGAAGTCTATGCCGAGTTGGTGCACGGAGACATTCTGCGCAACGAGACACTGGTTGAGCCCGGCTTCCAACTTTTGACCGCCGCCGGAATTGCCGAATGCGTCTATGATCTTGACCGGTTCTTCCGCCGCTGCCGGGACCTTCTGGTCGAAGGTGGTCACCTCGTACTTGCGTTCGAGCAACCTCTCGAAGCGGATGTGAGCACGGGTTTCGAGTACGACGGCACGTTGCGCCATGACCCCGAGAAAGTCCGTCTGGCCTTGCGCGACACAGGATTCGAAATCGAGTCCATGAAGCCGAATATTCTGCGCTCACCCAGCAATATGGTGAGCGGAGGCTACGTGGCGGTGGCCCGGCGCGCGGCCTGATTGCACGGCTGCGGGCGCGGGCGGTTTGTCCAGATTAGGCGCTGCGCTGGACGACGTGGCGGTTCGAGGCCGCGCGGGCGGGGTTGGCCTGTACCAGGGACAGGCACTCGCGCCAGGTGAACGCCGGTGCAATTGGTGCCAGGGTTTCGATCATCCATTGCACCAGGGCGAAATCGGCGGCCTCATCCACACACCAGCGGTGCGCCGCATAGGCGGGATCACCGCCAGGGTTGGTCGCGGCCAGCCGGAACCGGTCGGGGCGCCGGTAGATGAACGGGGTGACATGCTCGCGCTCGCCCGGCGCCCGTGCCTCGCGGGCGGCGGCGTCCAGGGCGGCGCGCGCGACGACCTCCACGTTGACGCCATTGGGAAAGCAGCCCATGTCGAGCGCCATGTGGTCCACCGGCTCGGACGCGTCGAGATAAGCCGCCACCACGGCATCGATAAGACCGGGGTCGATCAGCGGGCAATCGCCGGTCAGGCGAACGACGGTCGCCGCCCCCTCGCCTTCCCAAGCAAGGCGGAACCGCTCCAGGACGTCGTTTTCCGGCCCCCTGTAGACCTTCACCCCCATGGCAAGGCCAAGCGCCTCCACCGGGTCGTCGCTGGGAAGGTCGGATGTCGCCAGCGCAAGGCTGTCGATCCGGCGGGCGCGCTTCACCCTTTCCAGGTGCCAAGCCAACAGTGGCTTGCCAGCGACCTCGCGGAGCACTTTGCCCGGCAGCCGGCTGGAGGTCATGCGGGCCTGTGTGATGGAGACGACGGGGCGGCGGTCCGAACCCGCCATGGAATCGAGGGGCGCCATCACCGGCCCACCATATCCCAGGCCAACGGCTCGCCACGCTTGAGATCGCGCACGGCCCTTCGGCCCAACACCTCGGGCAGGTGCCGTGGGGGCAGACCGAAACCAGGCCGGATGGACCGCACATTGGCAGGCGTAAAGGCATCCCCTGCCCGTACATCGGCCACGACATAGAGCGAGCGACGGTAATCCCGGCCTCCGCGCTCACTGTCCTTGACGGCATAGTTCACACGGCCGAGTGCGGCATGAGCGGTCCGGCAGGCATCGACCATCGCCTTCAACTCCTCCTTTTCCAGGGAAAAGGCCGAGTCCGGTCCGCCATCGGCGCGGGCAAGGGTGAAATGCTTCTCGATCACGCACGCCCCGATCGCCGTGGCCGCGACCGGCACGGCGATGCCCATCGTGTGATCGGACAGGCCCGGAACCACCCCGAATGCGGTCCCCAGATGCGGGATGGTGTTCAGGTGGCTGTCCGCGGGTGGCGTGGGATACCCGCTCGTGCAATGCAGGACTATGATCTGGTCATTGCCCACCGCCCGAACCGCATCGACCGCGGCTTGGATTTCGCCGAGGTCGGCCAGTCCTGTCGACAGGATCATGGGCTTGCCCTGGCGTGCAGCGTACTGGATCAACGGAATGTCGACGAGTTCGAACGAGGCGATCTTGTACGCGGGGGCAGCAAGGGAGGCCAGCAGGTCCACCGCGGTCGGGTCAAAGGGGGAGCTGAACAGGGTGATGCCGATCCGCCGGGCATGGGCAAACATTTCCGCATGCCATTCCCAAGGCGTGTACGCCTCGCGGTAGAGTTGGTGCAGGGTCTTCCCCTTCCACAGACCACCGGTCAGCAGAAAGCCCGGCCCGTCGTGGTCGAGGGTGATGGTGTCCGCCGTGTAAGTCTGGATCTTGACCGCGTCGGCGCCGGCTTCCTTGGCCGCGTCGATCAGGGCGAGTGCCCGCCGGATGTCCCCGTTGTGGTTGCCCGACATTTCGGCAATGACGTAGGGGGCGTGGCCCGGCCCGATCGGGCGGCCGTCGATGGCGACGGTGGAAATCATGCGGCCTTTTCCTTGGAGACGGAGCCCGCCAAAGCGAGCACCAGGCGATTCACCTCTGCGGAGGCTTCCAGTTGTGGCAAATGGCCCACGCCCGGCAACAGGTGGAATGGTGCATCGGCAGGGCGCCACTTGGCATCGGGGGGCGGGATCACCGTGTCGGCAGCGCCCCAGATGAATTGGATGGGGCGCGGCAGACGAGCCCAAGGCACGGGGTCCTCGGCCTCTTGGATCCGGTCGGTGACGACAGCGGTTAGCAGGCGCTCCAGCGCACGGCGGCGGTCGGCGGGTTCGACCGCCAGGAGAAGCGCACGAGCCAGGGTGTCGCCGTACAGGTCCGCTCGCACGGCCAGTCGGGGAACCAACGCCTGGGCTTGGTCGAGGTTGCGGACGGAAATCAGGTCCGCCAGGAATGGCTTGTCGTAGAAGGTGCCAAGCCCTGCGGGAGCGACCAGCGACAGGCTGAGCACCCGCTCAGGCGCAGCCAACGCCAGTCCCATGGCGATTTTTCCGCCCATGGAATGCCCGACCATGTGGGCGCAGTCGACCCCGATGGCATCCAGGGCCTCCCACACCCAGGCGACCATGGCGTCCAGCCGTCCGTCGGCCACGTCCAGCGTCGAGTGGCCGTGCCCCGGCAGGTCCAGGGCGACCACCTTGTGATGGGCGGCCAGCGGAATCAGGCTGAACTGCCAAGTCAGCAGATCGCCCGTGAAGCCATGCAGCAGGACGATCGGCGGTCCCGTCTCCGGACCCAACTGCAGGTAGGCCCCGGGCGGGCGGGCCAGACCGTCCAGCCTGCGCCGTGCCAGCCTGCGGCCCCCGCTAGGCAAGCAGGCCCCCGTCCACTGTCAAGGCGCTGCCGGTGATCCAGCGTGCGGTGTCGGCGACCAGGAAGGCGATCGCGTTGGCAACGTCCTCCGCCTTGCCCAATCCGAGCGGATGCATGTCCACGATACGTTGGAAGCTCTCTTCGGACACGGTCCGGCGGAATCGATCCGCCATCTCGGTTTCGACCAGGGCGGCAACGACGCAGTTCACACGAATGCCCTCGCGCAGCAATTCGACCGCCAGCCCACGGGTGGCGGAGATGATGCCTCCCTTGGACGCGGCATAGGCGGTGTTGCCGGGAGCATTCTTCAAGGCCGAGGTGGAGGACATGAACACCAGCGACGCCGGTGTTCCGACACATCCCTTCTGCCGGTAGGCGGCCGCCAGCATGAAGGCCGTCGACAGGTTGGCGCGCAGCACCTCGTCCAGAAACTCGGCCTTCATCATCCGGACGGGCCGGGTGATTTGGATGCCGGCGCAATGGACGAGGCCGTTGAGGGGACCACCCGTGCGACAGAGACCGGCAACCCAGCCGGGAATCCCGTCCAGATCGGCCAAATCGAAAGCCGCGGCCTCGTGCCCATCCCCTTCCAGCTGGCCGAGCACGGCTGCCAAACGCGCCTCATCCCGGCCGGCGGCCACCACCCGGGCTCCCAAGCGCGCCAGCAGCACCGCAGTGGCACGGCCGATTCCGCTCGACGCGCCGGTGACCAGCACGCGGCGGCCGGTCAGATCCATGGGATTGTACGTCATGCCAAGCAGCCGTCCGAGTTCTCCACGGGTCGCGTCAGGCGGCGATCTTCCCGTCCACCAGCGCCAGCAGATCGGCCACCGTCTTCGCTTTCGACAGCGCGTCGCCGGCCACGACCAGGCCGAGGCGCTCGTCCACCAATGCGATGAAGCTGACCACGGCGAGCGAGTCCCAATTGTCCAAATCGTCCAGCTGCTCGGTACCGGTAAGGGTGCCCGGATCCAGTTCGAGCAGCTCGTCCAGGGCAGCCAGGAACTCGGTCTTCGTCATATGATCCTCGGAGGATTTTGGGTGAGCACCGCGAAGCGCGGCCGCTGGATTTGTACAACGCGCTGCACAACAAACAAGTTAACACTTGCGGGGCGGACCTCACAGCGCAGCAGGTCAAATTCCGCGTGTCAAATAAGGGCGCTCCCTCCGAAAAGCTTGCCTCTTTCGGCAATGATCGGCCTAATCGGGCCGGACGCCTTTGACAGGGCAAATCCAGGACCGACCTCAAACCCGGGCAGGCACGTGATCTCGACCGTGACCCGCGGGGTGCGCATCGCCGGAACGCAAACGGCGGTTCCGCAGACGTCCCGCGCCATCCTCGACGACGGCATCTTCGACGACGCGCAGGAGGCCCAGCGAGTCGGCGCAAGCATCGGCGTGCGCGCGCGCCGGATCGCCTCGCGGGAAACCACCACCTCCGACCTGTGCGCGGCGGCGGCCCGTTCGCTGATGGACCAGTTGGGCTGGGCGCCCGACAGCGTCGACATCGTCGTCTTCGTCACCCAAAGCTCGGACTACATCATCCCCGCGACCGCCTGCGTGCTGCAAGAACGGCTCGGTCTGTCCCAGGGCGCGGCGTTCGACGTCAACCTGGGCTGCTCGGGTTATGTCTACGGCCTGTGGATGACGGCGCAACTGCTTCAGAGCCTGGCGGATTCCGGCCGCCCGGGACGCGCATTGCTTTTGGCCGGCGACATCAGCACGAGCAAGCTGCGCCCCGACGACCGCGGCACCATCCCGCTGTTCGGCGACGCCGGGTCGGCCACCGCCCTCGAGCGGTCCGCGGATGCGTCCCCCATGTACGGCGTGTTCGGTACCGACGGCCGCGGAGCCGAGCACCTGATCATCCGCGCCGGTGCGATGCGCGATCCGTTGCTGCCCCAGGTGCCGCGCCGCAGCGAAGAGGAGGAGGCGCGCCTGTTCAAGGAGTCGCGTCTGCATCTCAACGGGGCCGAGGTCTTCGGCTTCACCCTGCGCATCGTGCCC